>CAIJTL010001707.1 GCA_903823545.1 uncultured Planctomycetaceae bacterium | reverse complement strand
GACTAGATAATGTCGAAACCCAATACGGAAGATGCAAAAGCTACCATTCTCACATCGTTCGTATCAAAGCAGTTGTCGAGCCTGAAAACAAAAAAGGTCACGCTCGACCAGCGTGTAATGCAGCAGTCGCAACCATTGGTAACGTTCAAGCGAACGTAATTTAATTTGCGAACAAGAAGGTCCAGTTCGCTGCTTCCCGCCATCACATCTTTCAACTTTCAACGTGGCCCACGTTCATTGAAGCTTTGGCGGATGATCGGCAATTGCTTTCCAAAAGTTGTCGATCTCATCCGGCTTGGGTGTCGCTCGAATTTTGTCACACACTTCACGGACCATTCCCTGACTCCGCTCGTATTCTTCGATCAGCGGTTGCACGAAATTATTCCTCAGCGAATTGTCTCGTGATGGTTATTGACCTCGATTTGAAATTGCGACTGCTCGACGCGCTCCACAAGTTTGTTGGAAATTGTGTTGACCGCCATCATTCACCGCACGCCCATGAGTCATCCCGTCGTTGTTCACTCGCGGCGTCCGCCCCCGTGAAAGTCGTCAGCTTGAGCCTTGTAGAGTTCAAGAACTACTTTCCGCCCATCGCCTTCAACTCGTGTCATCGTGCCGTTGACGACTCATCCTTCAGCGACCGAAGTATTCGATCTTTCCCACAAATCTTCTTTTGCCAAGCACCGTTTGCGTGAGGCTTCTGCGGAAACTTGGAGGAAGCCTTCAGCAGCATACTCGCGGACGATTTGCGAGAACGCGACAAGAGAGTAGACTCGCAGTTCATACGACACCGCCAAACTCTAAAGAATCAGGTGACGATGTCCTCTTCGGCTGCAATCCGCAGAGGGCAACTACAGTGAGCGGTTTCGAGTTCACTAAAAGTGGCATAAACGGTAGTAAACTCAAAGGAAAGCCGATTCTAAGAGTCTCCGAAAAGTGTGAAAAACAGCGGTAAGATGACAGTCTGCGCCCATAGCTCAGCTGGATAGAGCAACGGATTTCTAATCCGTAGGTCGGGGGTTCGAATCCCTCTGGGCGTACCTTTCAAATGCGAACCCTCGATTTTCCGAGGGTTTTGCTTTTGGGCTGACTCCGTGCGGCTCAAACCGTCGTCAACGTGATAGCCGTCAATTGCCGGTTTCACCGATTTGAAGTGTTTGCTCTGCAAAAAGTCTGCTTGTCACTTTGGCGTCGTAGATCCCTCATCGGATGTTGAGCCAGCAAGTCGATTCGCTGGTGGTGGCGGCACTCATGGGGCATGTCGAGACCACGATGCTTTCGATTTTGCGTAGGCACTATCGAAACCGGGCTGATTCAATGAGTACTGATTCGGACAACTTGATACTCAGCTTCTCATTCCCGAGTGATGGTCTCATCCAGATTCAGCAAGATGCGGGCGGTGGCGACCCAGGCTGCGGTTTCGTCGGGAGTGGTACCGCTGACTGCGTATGTACCGACAAGTTGTTTCGCTTCGTCAGGGTGAGCTCGATACCAGTCGCGAGCGATCGTCAGCAAATCTGTGAGTTGCCGCAGTTCGTTTTCGCGCGGTGGTCGGGAGACGCACAATCGAACGGCGTAAGCGAGGCGGCTCGCGTCATCAGAAAACGTTTGTGATAAAAGACGACGCGCCATCGCTTGAGAGGCTTCGGAAAAGACTTCGTTGTTGAGAGTCGTCAGCGCCTGCAGCGGAGTATTCGATGTGCGGCGTTCGATGCACGTCAGATTTGCATCGGGGCAATCAAACGTCGTGAGATTTGGATGCGGCGCCGTCCGTTTGAAAAACGTATACATACCTCGGCGAAATCGGTCCTCGCCGGTGCTGGTCGCCCATTTGAAATTGCCTGCGTAGCTAAGGTCCGCGATGCCGGCCGGAAGCGGAGGAAAAACACTGGGGCCACCGATTTTCTTGGCTAAGAGTCCAGAGACATCCAATGTGAGATCGCGAACGATCTCCCCTTCGACTCGCATTCGGTTCTGTCGTGCGAGCCAGATGTTTTGCGGATCGACATCGTTGAGTTCTGGGCGATGGCGTGACGCTTGCCGGTAAGTTGCCGAGGTGACGATCAACTTAATAAGTGATTTGCGTGACCACGGCTTCGCCGACTTCAAATCAGAGTTTTCAGTCGTTCCGATGAACGTGCCCGCAAGCCAATCGAGCAATTCCGGATGCGAGGGCTTGTCGCCGCGAACTCCAAAATCGTTTGCGGTGCGAACAATGCCGTTGCCGAACAACAGCCGCCAAACATGATTCACAGTGACTCGCGGCGTCAGTGGGTTGTCGGTCGCTATTAGCCAGCGAGCAAAATCGAGTCGGTCAGCTTGTCCCTTTTCGTCACGCGGCTTCAGTGGCGGCAACACAGCTAAGCCGGATGGCGTGACTTCCAAATCTTTGAGCGGCTCTAGGAATTCGCCTCGTTTGAGCACAAAAGTTTTTCGAGGTTCGGTTCGACGCTGCGCCACAACTCGCACGGTCAATTCGGGCTTCGGCGGCTCCTTCTTTTTAAGTTCCTCCAATTGCGTCACGAGATCCTTGGTCGTCGGTTCCGTGCTACTGAAGTGATCGAGTAGTTGCTGCTTTTGAGTTTCGTTGCGTTGTTCGGGTTTCACAGCGAGCAACTTTTGGATGTTGTCTGGCAGCACAGTTTCCGGCTCGACACCAGTTTGAAATGAAACTCTGAAACGACCGATCGTGTGTTGCTGCCCGTATTGCTGACTTAGCTTCACTCGGAAGTAGGCCACCGCTCCTTCCTTGCCGATCGGTTCTTTCAAAGAGCCAACTAACCAATGCTCTTTGCCGTACTGCGGTGCTATCGCCCAGCCCGTGTCGTCTTTGCCATCGAACACGTTCTTGGCTAGCCACGGTTTATCGGCTTGTTCAAAGTCCGCTTTTGCCGAAGTAAATTCCAATTTGCGAGGATCAGCGAAGTCCGCTGTGGCCGCAACTTCGACGATTACTTCTGACAACACAAAATTGCCGTGAGCGACTCGGCCTGGACCTTTCGCGGGAAGCGAATTGTCCGGAAGAACGTCGATACGGAGGGCATTGATTTCAGAAATGTTCGACTTGCCAATCAGCGTATATGTCGCCCGTTCCGGATTCTTGCCGCTCACCAAATACGATCCATCTTTCTGAACTGCGAACGTGACCTCACCATCACTGCTAATTTGAGCGTCGTCGAGCCGATGCAGTTTCAAAGGGTTAGCCGCCGACTTAATCAACGCGGCTTGCTGCTTCTCTTCCCACGCGATGAATGCCGCACCGAGCTTCGCTTGTTCGGCACGCAATTTCGAGGTTGCGACAGCGACGGCCTCGTCGTGAGTCGCTTTGTCCCTTTGGTACTGAGCGACCTCGGCTTCGGACTTAGGTACGACGGTGTTTTCTTCGTCACCGTTATTCGCAAACGCGAAGAGTTGGTAGTACTCGCGCTGACTGATCGCGTCGTATTTGTGAGAGTGACAGCGAGCGCAACCGACCGTCAGTCCGAGCCACACGGCTCCGGTCGTTTCAATGCGGTCAAAACAGGCTTCGATCCGCCACTGCTCTTTGTCAGTTCCGCCTTCGGTGTTTGTCAGCGTCTGTCGGTGAAAGGCGGTCGCAAGCCGTTGTAGCGGGCTTGCGTCAGGCAACAGATCGCCAGCAAGTTGTTCGACGGTGAATTGATCAAATGGCATATCAGCGTTGATCGCGTGAATCACCCAGTCGCGCCAGCGATAGGCATCGGGCCGCGCGTTGTCCTTCTCGTAGCCGTCCGAATCGGCGTACCGAGCCATATCGAGCCAATGCCGTCCCCAACGTTCGCCGAAGTGCGGCGACTTCAGCAGCCGATCGACAAGTTCCTCATACGCATGAGGGCGAGCGTCGTTTACGAACTGATCGACCTGCTCGATCGACGGCGGCAAACCAAGTAAGTCGAGACTCAATCGGCGAATCAATGTGAATCGATCTGCTTCTGGTGATGGTGCGACTCCCCGTTTTTCCAATTCGGCCAACACGAATTGATCAATCGGATTCCGTACCCAATCAGCCTTCTTGACTGCTGGTGGAGCGACTCGCCCCAGCGGCAGATAAGCCCAATGCGAAGGCTTCGCCTCTTGCGGCGCGTCACCTTCAGGCCACACGAAGCCCTGGTCAATCCATGCCCGCAGAACCCCAACTTCTTCGGGCTTGAGAGGTGCTCCTTCGGGAGGCATCACTTTTTGCGGATCAGTCCCCGCGACATAAGCAATCAAGCGGCTCTTAGCGCTGTTGCCCACCTCAATCACTTTGCCGAAGTCTCCGCCACGCAGCGCCGCCTCTTTGCGGTCGAGCCGTAAACCAGATTCCTGCTTCTTTTCGCCGTGACATTGAAAGCAATGCTTCTGCAGCAACGGTCGCACGTCTTTGACGAAGTCGACCTTCCGCTCCGCCGCTGGCGGAAGTTTGTTCTCCGCTAAGACGAGCGAACTCAACGCCAAAACGATCGAACCAACAAACAGAAATCGCGGAGTCATGAGACGGTCTCCGTAAAGAACCTTTGAGCCACAAAATTTGCAGGTTGGCTTACTGCATCTCTGCCTGTTTCAAGATCTCGTCTGCTTCCTGGGCTGCTTCGGTGTTGCCGTGGTCTTTGATCAAGTTTTGCAGTTGCTTGAGCGCTCCTTTTCGAGCGGTGGGAGATTTGGCCGCCGATTGCTTTGCCAGTTCCAAGGTCTTGAATGCAGCGAGTTCCTCTTTGATCGCTTCGTCGCCCGCTAGTTCTTTGAGAGTTGTTGCGACATCGGATGGAACTGCGAACCCTTTGAACTTCACGGGAATGGCCGAGTACTTCTTGAACGCTGACCATTTCTTGTCGTCGTCGAGGGCCTTCTTTGCAGACTCCACCTGAGCAGTGAGGTCGTCGAGCACCACTTGGTTCAACATTTGCGCGGATTCCTTGATCGCCCCTTTCGCATTGAGGTGCTTCTTCAAAAGTGGAGCGGCTTCAGAATACTTGCCAAACTCGATGGCTTGCCAAGCCGTGTGAAGTTGCTGCGGGAGATCCTTCGGATCAACTCGCCATTTCGCCTCTCGCAATGCATCAACTGCGGAGCCTTCGAGGTTTTCGATCTCGCCCGTTTTGAGTGATCCGTTCGGCAATAGGAGATAGATCTGCTTGATGTTTTGCAGCGAAATTTTAAACGGGAACTGACTTTCGAAAGACCGATCCGAATCGCAGATCACGGGCCACGTCACTTTGTTTCGACGTAAGTAGTTTTCCAACTGCGGTCGAGCAGTTCCGGAATTGACCGCGATGAACAGAACCGGTTGCCCTTCAAACTTTGTCGTTGCCGACAACACTTTCGGCCAAGCTTCCACACATTTCGGGCATTCTTCCTCGAAGAAGTAGAGCACGGCGGCTTTTCCCGCGAGCATCTCGTTCGTGATTGGTGGCGAGTTAATCCACTGGCTCGTACTAGAAGGTAACTTTGGAGCCGGCTTGGCTGCATCCTGCGCGGTTACTGCTGGCGACTCGATCAGAAGCAGCAGACACGAAATAAACGCGTAGAACACAAGGGCACGACGGCTTTCAGTTTGAGCTGGAGTGAACGACATCATGGCCCTTTCAAGATTGACGTGAATGCGCTCTGGTTCGATGAGTCCAGTTGTAACGACGCACGAACGAACGCGGCCATTATGTCCGGACTGGTCCCCGCAAGAAACCAATGAGTTCGGAATTCCCAGAAGAGTGTTGGCCATTGGCTGCCGATAGTCCGACTGAAGATGCCGATTCAGGCTGCCTCGTACTTGCGTTGACGTCGTCTCATGCCGAATTTTCTGAAAGACTACTGGGAGTTCTTGCGACAGTTCCGGGAACGGTTTGAAACCACCGGAGCGGTCGCACCGAGCAGCCGTTTCCTCGCCAAGGCCATGACCGTTCCACTCGCGCAGCGAGAAGGAGTCAGCCGAGTGCTTGAAGTCGGACCCGGTACCGGTGCAGTGACCAAAAAGATTGTTCAACTGCTAAAGCCCGACGACCAATTTGACCTCGTTGAGCTCAACGACACCTTCGCCGAACTGCTTCTTCAACGGTTTGAGAGCGACTCGAAATACCGTGCGGTTGCAAAACGCTCGGCAGTGCATGTCTGCCCGATCCAAGAATTCAAAGCGGATCACCCGTACGACATCATCATCAGCGGTCTGCCGATGAATAACTTCCCGCCTGATCTGGTGCGGCAAATTTTTCAGCGGTTTTTCAAACTGCTCGCTCCGGGCGGAACGTTGTCTTATTTCGAATACATGTATATCCGCCCGCTCCGAAAAATCGTGGCTGCTCCACCCGAGAAGAAACGGCTGACGGAACTCGATCGAATTGCGAATGAATATCTCGACAAGTATAGAATCGACCGAAGCTGGGTCTTCGTGAACATGCCACCGGCCTGGGTGCAGCACTTACGAAAAGAAGCGTAAGTCCGTTGACCGATCGAGCGCGGTGGGTCCGAGGGACGTGTCAGTCCCAGGCGATCAGCGAATCGTTAAGCGATCGGGACAACGTGCGAGATTCCCGCCCTATTTTTTTCCGCCGGCGTTCTCAACTGCTGGTTCATCATTCGCCGACTTCTTCGCAGTTCCTGATGTTTGCTCGATCGTTCCTTCGCGATTGGTCGGCATCGTTTCGGCAAGCCGCTTGCGATTTTCGACAAACGTTTGAGCGGCGAGCTTCAGGAATTGATTGCGGCGGACGTCGAGTACCCCTTCCATCTTCTGAGCCAGTTGCTCAATCCAACCCGGCTGTTGGCACATCGCGACGTTCATCATCGCGCACCACGAACTCACTTCGCGAAAGTTGCGATCGGCCATCGCGTGGCTAACAGGAGAGATCAATTTCGCCGTGATGTCCACCGGTTGCGACGGGAACGAGACGAACAGGTCGATCGTGTGTGTCACCACCGTTTGGCCGTCGTCCCCTTTCCGAAACGTTGGCTGCAAATGGAGCAGTGCTCGCGCCTTGATTGGCTTCGGAAGAATTGGGCTTTTGAATGATCCCTCGCACAAGACGAGATGGCGATCCGGTGACGAATGCAAAACTTCGATCGCTCCGATTGATCCATCGTGCGAATCGGCTTCGTAACTCAACGCACCGATTTGCCACATCTCAAATGACGAGATTTCCATAACGCGCCAAATACTGACGGCGACATCGGGATGCGTAATGAAGAAGTGATAGACATCAGCATCAGAAGCAAAGCTCAGTGTCGGCATACGGCGAAATAGGCTGACGTTCTTCAAAACCTCTTCGACCTTGGGGCGGAAGTCGGCAACTACCTTATCAACCGGTATTTCGGCAATTGCTTTCTTACGTGATGCGGCTGACGAGTTCCCGGTGGAAACGACTTCGACCTTGATCGCCGATGGTTGAGTCTGGGTTGGCGGCAGATTTTGCTCGTCCGCCGATGCCATGTTGCCCAAGCAAACACAGAGTGCCAGTGCCCCCGTTCGCACGGAGACGATGTTCCTCAGCCAATTCCGTAGTGGCATGCTCGAACCTTCCTTGGCCTAATTTTCCTGGCCTTCCCAGCCAGCCTCAAACGCGATGAGGGATGTCGGCAAACGCTGATACAACTCCCATGATCGGCAAGGTCAACCAACCAACCGCACTGGAAATCGAGCTTCAACGGACAACAAAAAAGCCCAGCAGATTTCGCTGGGCTTTCTGGAAGTTAGGCGAGCGAGGCGACGCTGCTCCACGACCACTTAGATGACTCGAATCAGATTAGCTCATGAATCGGCGTCGGATCTTCAAGGACTGGGTTCGGACGACCGGCGTGATCGAGCACACTTAAATGAGGATCGATTCCCAGGCAGTTGTAGATCGTCGCGTGAATGTGTTCGGGACGAACGGGGCGCGTCGCCGGGCGATAGCCGTTCTTGTCCGTGCTGCCGATGATCTGACCGTTCTTCACGCCACCGCCTGCAAGCAGGCAGAACATCGAATTGCCCCAGTGGTCGCGGCCCGGAGTTCCCATGCTTCCCGGAGCACCACCGTTGCCACCGTCGTTCATCTTCGGCGTGCGGCTGAATTCGCCGCAGAGAATGACCAACGTTGAGTCCAACATCCCTCGCTCTTCCAGGTCAGTCAACAACGTTGCGACGGCTGAATCGACCATCGGCAGATAACGCTCCATGCCCGCTTTCAAATCCCAGTGATGATCCCAGCCACCGAAGTGGACTGTGACAAACGTCGAACCCGCTTCGACCAGTCGTCGTGCGAGCAACGTGCTCTGCCCCCAATTGTGGCGACCATATCTGTCACGCAATCGAGGATCTTCGAGGCTAATGTCAAACGCTTTACGAGCGCGAGCGCCGGAGACGAACTCGAATGCGTCGTTGTCAAAGCGGTCCATCGCGGTGAAAAGTCCACGTCGTTCGACTGATCGCGGAATTTGATCCAAAAGGCGATTGAGGTCGCGTCGATTTTCCAAACGATCAACGCTCATGCCCGGCGCAAGATTGAGATTCTGCACTTGATAGTTCGGAGCATTCGGATCGCCGCCCGGTTGAAATGGATCGTATTGCACGCCGAGGAAATTGCCGCCGAAGTATCCGGGAACAAGCCCGATGCTCGCGGCGTATGGCACTGCGACATAGCTGGGCATGCTTGGATGCCGCGAGCCACGTTCGCGAGCGATGATCGAACCAAGCCCCGGAAACTTCCCGGTGTTCGCCGCTCCGCTGACTCCCATGTGCTTCGAGGTCAGCATCAAGTGACCGCCGGAGAAATGGTCGCCATTGTCGTGATGGAGCGAACGGACAATCGAAAACTTGTCGGCGACCTGCGCCTGCATTGGGAACAATTCGCTGATCTCAATCCCTTCGACGTTGGTCTTAATCGGTTGCCAAAGTCCCCGAACTTCGGACGGTGCTTCGGGTTTCATGTCATACAAGTCGAGGTGACTCGGCCCGCCGTCGAGCCAAATCAAGATCGCAGACGTGTTCTTTTTCGATCGTCCTTCAGTGGCGGACGCGGCTTTCGCTCGCAGCACTTCGCCCAGGCCAACGCTCGCCATTCCAGCGACGCCGAGTTGCACAAAGCTTCGGCGATTGAGGCCATCGCAATACTTGTTCGAGAAACCGGCATCTACTTTGAGCATGATTGGCTCCATTCGGCGGGACGAAACATGGCGGGGTGGAGGGAGGATAACGCAAACGTGTAGCCCGGTTTTCAGTCCGAGCCACGAAAATCTGCGACCTGGAATCAAATTTTCTCGGATTCCAATGTCACTGATATCGGCCTGCGAGGAACGGACGCATTATTAGGTCCTGATGCGTTGGGCTCAATACCGCGAAGGCATCCCACCAAAACTCGTTCAATGACGGTCAGAGCTTCGGTTGAGGGACCGGAAGGTGAAACAAGTCGAAGTGACCATCACGCTCGCTGACGTAAATCAAACTGTGGCTATCGGGGTTCCAGCATGCGTAGTCGTCTTGTTCTGGGTGATTCGTGAGCCGGACTAAACCGCTGCCGTCGATGTTGATGAGATACAGTTCGTAGTTGCCGTCTCGATTGCTGGTGAAAGCGATGTGGCGACCGTCTGGTGACCATCGCGGGCGGATGTCTTGTCGAGGACTCGTCACCAAGTTGCGAACATTCGTCCCGTCGGCGTTCATGACGTAGAGATCGTAATCGCCGTCTCTCGTCGAACTGAAAACAACCTGCTTGCCGTCTGGCGAGAAGCTGGGCCAATTGTTGATCCCGTTGGAATCGGCAATCGACTTGCGATTCGTTCCCTGCATCGTCACCGCTAAGAGTTGCTGCCGATTACTCTCCGGATAACTGAAAAGGACCGTTTCGTTGTCGGGAGAAATCGCCGGACTGTGCATTCCGGAGAAGCCTCCGCCGGGTGGAACTTCGCTTTGTTTGTTCTCCATCAGATCTTGAATGACTAATGCCAGACTTAGATTGCCTCGGTTCTGGACGTAGGTGAGATACCGCCCATCGAGCGACACTGCCGGCTCAAACTCCGAACGAGTTTCATTGGGATGCAGCGGCACGATCGAACGATCTCGCAGATCGAGCTTCATCAACCGCAGTTGGTTTGGCTTATCGAGTTGCGCGAACAGCAACTCGCTTCCATCTGGCTTGAGAAGAACCGGATCACGTTTAACCTTGCCGTCGGTCGTGAGTCGCTGAGGTTCCGCAGCGTCGCTCGTCTTTTGCCATGCAAAACTAATGAACCACAAAGTCACGAAGGCACAATGAAGTCTGACTCTTGTCCTACCTTCGTGTCTTTGTGCCTTTGTGGTAGCAATGGACTCACTCATGCTGACCTCGTCATCAAGCTGCGTAGTGTTTCCAAATTGATTGAATCCATCGGACGACCGTCTCGTTCGCACTTTTCGGTTTCGAGATACATCGGCAAGTTGGCAAAGCGTCGATCGATCACGAGATGTCGGAACGGTTCCAGGCCGAGGCAGCCTACGCCGATGTGTTCATGCCGATCGACGCGGCTTCCCAACGGTTTCTTGCTGTCGTTGAGATGAAAGCAACGAATCCGATCTAGCCCAATGATGTCATCGAACTGTTTCATCGTCGCCGCGTACTCCTCGTCGGTGCCGAGCGGATATCCGGCCGCGAAGATGTGGCAACTATCAACGCAGACGCCAACTCGATCTGGGTGCTTGAGGCGCTCGATGATCCACGCGAGATGGTCGAACTTCGCTCCGAGATTCGTCCCCTGACCAGCGGTCGTTTCGAGCAACGTCAACACTTTGAACTTCGGCGTCGCGCGATGAGCGATGTCCAATCCCTTCACGATTCGTTCCAGCCCCGACTGCTCATCCGAGCTGACATAACTGCCGGGGTGCATCACCACCCCCATCAAGCCGAGTGCCTCTGCCCGCTGCAACTCGACGACAAACGCATCGATCGACTTCTGCCACAGCACATCGTCGGGACTCGCGAGGTTGATCAAGTAGCTGTCATGAGCCACCGGCTGTTGAATCCCGGTCCGCTCAATCGCTTCGCGAAAGAGCCGCACGTCTTCATCGCTCAGCGGCTTTGCCGCCCACTGATTGTTGTTCTTTGTAAAAAGTTGCACGGCATCCATGCCAAGCTCAGCGGCGGCGTCCACCGCTTTGTAATAGCCACCAGCAATCGAAAGATGCGATCCAAACAGAGGCATTGAGTTCTCCAAAACTATTTTTCAGCAGACGGTGATTGAGGGCGTTTCAATCGAAAACCTTCATCCAAGGTTGGCAATGCCGTGTCCATGATTTCCTTGAAATCTCCCCCGTCATCAATAGCGTTTTCACCAACGCTGTAAATGAGGGCCTCGTCTCCATCACGTTTCAAAATCAGAGATTCTCCAGCTTTACCAAAGGGGTCTAACGGAAGTTCTTGGAGGAGATCGGGCACCAGGTCGTCCAGCTTCTTGGGCCAGTCGCCGTGTAAGCGATGGAAGCGTTGTGTTGCGAGTGTGAGTTTCAAAGCGGCACGTTGAGCGGCCTCACGATCAGCAATCTCAACGGCTAACGGAATCCCCGCCGTCAAGATTCGAGCAAGGCAGATAGATGACAATCGTGATTCCAACTCTTGTGTAGAAAGTTGGCCGAGTTTGGGCGTGCGGGAATAAAGTCCAAGCCAAGTGCGGTGAATCGGGGCACGCTTTGTCCTGGGAAAGTCCACTTGCTCCAACCAGTTGTCAAAGACATGCGGCAACAAGCGCCGTGAATACTCTCGATCACCCATGACGAACAGGTATGAGTACTGAAATGAAGCAGGATCGCGATCACCCGAAGGTAATATTCTCAACTCCGAAAGGGATTTGTCGCTGTTTACCATGTGCAAGCTAGAGACGTATTCGTACTTCATTGTGACGGAAGTGAGTGGCGTCATCGCATCGTCCGCGTTGAATTGCTCCGCCGCTTGTCGCAATAGAAGTTCATCGACGCGCGGATCAGCAGCCCAACGATTGATCCCGCCAGCGACTATCTTGAAGTTAAAAAAACCGTTTGTTCGCTCGATCATCGGCCCATTTTTGCCGAGGTGTCGACTTGCACGAAAGCCGGCTCGCAACCAGTTCCACGCTTCGGAAACATCGCCCTCATGAAGGCACCGTTCGCTTCGCAAGCGAGCCAAGCGAGAGAACTCACGCATGTTGATAACCACTGAAAGGTCTGGGTTGATCGACACGTCCTTTGCCAGGACAAACTGAGCCGACGGACGCTCGGTTCCTCGCCGCCATTCATCTAATGCTCTTTCGTTGGCGGTCAGTAACTTTTGCAACGCTTCAGTCGACACCCCCCAACCATTTTCAAAAACGCGATCTAAATCCTCGGACGGAATTTTGCCCGCTGCTCGGATCGAATCTGCGGACACATAGATAAGTGCCGCGTTTTCGCTATCGGGAATCGCGATCGTTTCAAACTCAGCGACATCAAACGGATCACCGATCACGGGGAT
>CAIJTL010001706.1 GCA_903823545.1 uncultured Planctomycetaceae bacterium | reverse complement strand
CTGCCGAGCGAATGAAAGAGTTCTTCACAAATCTGTTCGCCCACTCCAATGGCTCCGAGCGGAATAGGCAGAGCAGTCGAAATCATTGCCAGCGGTGCGGCAATAAACGTGAGTCCCCACTCTAGCTGGTTCTGTGACGTGAGTGCCTTTGAGATAAGGTGGATCGCAGAAAACGTCAGTGATTGGGAAACCATCGAGATGACAATCGCACCAAGAACCCAATGCCAACGTTGGCGGTAGGCATCCGCTGCTTGTTCAAGCTGTTCCATGACCGGTTGGATGTACGACAAACGCCGGGCAATTCCATTGATCGCTTGGACGATGCGGGGATGCAAAAAGCTCAGTCCGCAAAGCAAAGCGATGGCCAGTAATACCCACAGACAAACGATGAGTCTCGCCATTTGAGAGTCTGCCCTCGGCCAATACGCGGCTCCGGCGAGGCCACTGCACATCAACAAGCCGTACAATCCCGTTGCGCGATCGACAATGGTTGAGACCAGCATCTGCGTCTTCGGAAGATCGCGACTAAATACCATACCCATTTTGAGCAGATCGCCGCCGTTTGAACTGGGCATGAGAAAGTGTCCGATCTCACCAATCACGCCCATTCCTATCGCATCCCAAAATCGCAACGGGATCTGCAACGCACGAATCAACAGAAACCATCGAACAATCGTCATCGCTTGATTGATAAAGACACACGCAACAGCCAGCAACAAAAAATCCCAGCGAAGCGGCTGTTCGAGAAGTTTTGCCAACAGCTCGCGATTCGCCAGCAATACTCGCATCAACAGAGTTAGGCAGATCGCAACTACGATGGCGTATCCAAATCGGCGCGCCATTCCCGATCGACCAATTGTTGTGACGGAATCCACGCCGGTATGAGTGGCATTCGGATCATAATTTGGCATCACAATGGCAATGCCTCATCCGCGCGGCGTTCGTGGATGGTTCGGCGCTGCGACTTGCTGTCATTGAGCGTTTCGCGAACAAGAAACAGCGGCCGCCCTTTGATCTGTTCAAAAATTTTGCCGAGATAAAGCCCCAGAATTCCGAGTTGAGACAGAATTAGTCCACCGAGAAACCAAACCGAGACCATCGTACTCGCCCAGCCTTCAACGCCGTATCCGAAGGCAAACTTGCGAACGATCAGAATCGCGATGTAGCCAATAGCCGCAGCAGAACAAAGGAAACCCGCAAACACAGAAAACACCAACGGCCGGCTGGAATAGGAAACAACCACATCTAGAGCCAATCGCACCTGTCGCCACAGTGTGTAGCTGCTCTCACCCTGGCTGCGCTTACCGTGTGAGATATCCACAAACGCGGTTTTCGGCCCCAGCCAAAGGACGAGCAAACCATAGGCCCGATGTCGTTCTTGCAAGAGATTCAGCGAATCAACCACTTGTCGAGAAATGATCGAATAGTTGGCAACCGCGGGATCGTGATTCGCTCCCGACAAAAATCCCAGCAGCCGATTGAATCCCCACGAACACATCCGCTTCAGTATCGAATCTTGCCTATTCGTGCGTCTCCCAAAGACCGCGTCAAATCCCTCATGGATTTTTCCGTAGAGCTTCGGCAACTCTTCAGGGACATCCTGCAGATCGCCGTCCATGACCGCAACCAAGCTACCTCTCGCGTAGTGCAGGCCGGCGCTGATTGCTAAATGCTGTCCGAAGTTTCGGAACAGATTGATCCCAACGATTCGAGCGTCACCCGCGCACAGCTTCTGGATGATCGGCCACGCCCCTTGCGGACAACCATCGTTCACAAGCACGATCTGAATGGACATTTCCATCCGTTCCGCAACTGCAAGCAAACGCCGACACAACTCTTCCAGACAGTCACCGCACCGATAAACCGGGACGACAACCGAGATCGTTTCATGCTCTTGATCCAAATTTCTCACAAAGATCTCGCCGCTCACTATAAAGTGGTAAGTATCTGACAATACGCCTCTGTCGGCACATGCGTGTTATCTACTCCCGCATCGTCGCTCGGAAATAACTGAGGTTGTTTCACGATCTAACATCTCATTGACAGATTATTGTTCTTCTTAGACCACAAGTAGAATGAACGCGATTCGGAAGTGATCTGGAACTGTGCCGATAATTATTGGCCGTATATTTCGAGCATCGCGTCTCGGGTTTCCATATCTTCGTAAGTACAAAGTTTCAGATTCAACACGTGATTGGTATTGGAAAACACTAAGTCAGAAGATGGATGCTGATCGCTGTCGAACGTCCGTCCGTCATGTCACCACAAGGCTTCTTGGGACAGTGGTCGCAGTCGGCAGATGATGGATTGAAGGGGGTTTGAGTGGTTGAAATTGACTAGGTACCCGTCTGATCCGACTTCTCTAGACACCAATTCACGGACTTCCTCGATTTGGGCTGCAAACCGAACTCCGTTGATTCTGACACCTTCGATTCCCGGAACAGGATGAAACGGTACTTCCTGGAAACCCATCGTTGACAGCCTCACTCCAGATATGCGGTCTCGGCTCCAAGGCGTCGAGGCTTCGGCCCCCAAAAACACGCTTCGCTGGCCGTTGTCGATGCCATCGACTTGAAATTCTCGACTCGCAAAAAACCTGACGGCTTCCGCTCCGACGAGGCCGGCAGCTCCCGTGATGATCGCAGTGGGCATGTTTTCGCTCGCTTGCAGCCAATCAGGCTGCTCAGGTTAAACATTCACCACTTGCCGCAAGCTGCTCTGCGCGTGCGTTGCCGAATAGAGCGATTCGACGACACGATTCTGCTCCTCGTCCGTCATGTCGTAGTACATTGGCAGTCGGAGCAGCCGCGAACTGAGGTCGTCTGTGACCGGCAAACTCGTATCGCAGCCGAGCTTTCGGCCCAT
>CAIJTL010001705.1 GCA_903823545.1 uncultured Planctomycetaceae bacterium | reverse complement strand
TCAAGACCGGTAAACCAACCCGAAGCGCCAGCGAGGGCGTCGGTAAATCCAGCGTGGGATCGCCCTCGCTGGCGCTTCGGGTTAGTTTTGAAACTGCCGCTACGCTTTGCAGCCGAGATTTTTGGGCGAGCGGGGCGGCGTAAGCCTCCGGACAATGCGGCAAGCGGATGAGCCCGGGGGCTAACGCCGCCCGGCTCGCCAAAGACGTTTAAAGAAGAGGACACACTGTGGCAGCGAAGGCATGGGGCGGACGGTTTCAAGGAGCAACGGACGCTCGCGTCGAATTGTTTACCGAGTCGATCAGCTTCGACCATCGCTTGGCCGATGCCGACATTACCGGCTCGCAAGCTCACGCGAAAATGCTGGCCAAAGTCGGCTTGCTGACATCGACCGAAGCCGAGCAGATCGTCGCCGAGCTGGAAGACATTCGCGGCGTGATCGCTCGCGGTGAGATGCCGTTCAAGACGGAACTCGAAGACATCCACATGCACATCGAAAGTGAGCTGATTCGTCGGCTCGGCGATGTTGGCCGCAAGCTGCACACGGGCCGCAGTCGTAACGATCAAGTTTCCACGGACCTGAAACTTTATGTGCGGGAAGCGATCGCGCACGTCGACGAGTTGCTCGTCAACTTGCAGCGAGCGTTTCATTCGCGCTGCGAACGCGACCTTGATGTTGTCCTTCCCGGCTACACGCATTTGCAACGAGCGATGCCGGTGCTCGCACCGCATTTCTGGTTGGCGTATTGCGAGAAATTCGAGCGTGATCGAGAACGCTTGGCCGATTGCTTGAAGCGAGTGAACGTCTCTCCGCTCGGAGCGGCTGCGTTGGCGGGAACCTCACTGCCGATTGATCGTCATGAGTCAGCGAGATTGCTCGGCTTCACCGATGTTGCGCGAAACAGTCTCGACGTTTCCAGCGACCGCGACTTCATGCTGGAGTTTGTCTTTGATCTGTCGCTGATCGCCGCGCATCTCGCGTCGTGGTCGGAAGAATGGATCATCTGGTTCTCGACGGAGTTTGGTTTTTTGAAGTTGCCGGAAGCCTTCACGACCGGCTCGTCGATCATGCCGCAGAAGCGAAACCCCGATGTGCTCGAATTGATCCGTGGCAAGTCGGCGCGCGTGATGGCATCGGTCACTCAACTGCAGTTTCTCGTGAAGGGACTGCCGATGGCTTACAACCGTGATCTGCAAGAAGACAAGCTCGCTCTCTTCGCCGCATATGACACGATCGCTGCTTGCTTGGAACTGGCTGCACCGCTCGCTGCCGAAGCGGAGTTGCAACGCGAACGGATCGCATCGCGGCTCGAAGAAGGCTTCCTCGACGCAACGATGTTGATGGAATACCTGATCGGCAAAGGTGTCCCGATGCGATCGGCACACGAGACTGTCGGCAAGTTGGTCGCCTTGTGCGAATCGCGGAAATGCCGTTTGTCCGATGTCCCGCTCGCTGATTTGCAGACGGCCTGCGACAAGATCACTGCCGACGTGAGTGGCGTTCTCGGAACTGCAAACGCGGTCGCCGCGCTACGCAGCTTCGGCTCCGGCGGCCGCGCTCCAGTCTTGGAACAAATTCGATTCTGGACCGAGCGGCTGAAGTAGGTCGTTGTTCGATGTGGCGCACGCGGCCCGCGTGCGTCTTTGCCTCTGAATCGTGTCGCGCACGCGAGCCGCGTGCGCCACGGCGGCTACGGCAATGCGCAAAGAAAGTTCGTGACAAACGGAATTCGCCCGACTAACGTTTGATTTGCATCTCTTGGCCCGTTCGCGGCCTGTGTTGGAATTCAAAGGTCTCACGTCTTGTCTGGAGCATTGTCATGTCAAATTTGCCACGGGGAGATTGGTCACGTCACATCGATCAAGTCATTCGATCGAAGCATTACACTTGGATTGCCGAAGGATTGGCGGGCGCACCGCTTCGTGAAGCGGTCACGGCGATCACCGTCGATTTAATGCATCTTTGCCATCGCACCGGCCTTTCCTGGGAACAGCTTTTGGCGGATAGCGAAGAGCTATGCCATTCGGAAGAGTCGCAATGCCGCACGACTGCGAACGCGGCGTGATGTTGCAGCATCAATCGTCATTCGCGACCTCGCTCCGTAGAATCCCGCTCGGTCGAGTTGCACTGTTGCCGCTCGATCGGCTTCATCAACTCGGCTGTGCGGGACTGTGCTATGTATTTGCGAATGGCCAAACGAGTGCTTCTGGAAACTGACAAGCGACTGGTTGCGAAGTTCGCCTGGAACATGGGAGTCAAAGGGACCCTCTCGGTATTGAAGTACAAACGCCGCATGAAACGCGGTGAGTTCTTTCCGCCGTTTCTGTACGTGTCGGTGATTAATTCGTGCAACCTGCGCTGTCAGGGCTGCTGGGTCGATGTGGCTGCGAAGCAAGAAAAGATCAGCGTCGAAGCGTGGGACCGTTTGATCCGCGAAGCGAAGGAGATGGGGAACGTTTTCTTCGGCGTGGTCGGCGGCGAGCCGTTCATGCATCCGCAATTGCTGGAGATGCTCGGCTCACATCCGGAATGCTACTTCCAAGTTTTCACCAACGGTCACTTCATCACGGATGACGTCGCCAAACAATTGCGTCGCATGGGGAACGTCACTCCGCTCATCAGCGTTGAGGGAACTGAGATCATCAGCGACGAACGCCGAGGCCGCGACGGTGTCCTCAGCAAGACCATGCAGGGAATCGAAGCCTGTTTGAAGAACAACCTGCTGACAGGCGTTTGCACGAGCGTTTGCAAAACGAACATTGATGACCTCGTCACTGAGAAGTGGCTTGATCGCCTCATCGAGATGGGAGTCTTCTACACTTGGTTCCACGTCTATCGCCCAATGGGCCCAGATGCCTGCCCCGACTTGTGCCTTTCTCCGGAGCAGCAACTTCAGATTCGGAAGTTCGTCGTTGAAATGCGCGCCAAGAAGCCGATCGCGATTGTCGATGCGTACTTCGACGGCGAAGGAAAAGCGTTGTGCCCGGCAGCGACCGGCATCAGCCATCACATCAATCC
>CAIJTL010001704.1 GCA_903823545.1 uncultured Planctomycetaceae bacterium | reverse complement strand
CTCTGGCGAGCCGCCCTGACCTAATCCCCACAGCCACCCCACGATCCTGCCCGAAATGCCAATCAGAACTCACGGAAATTCGTTACGAAGACAAACTCCTAGAGCGGTTCCAAGAATGCTGTAGCGGAACTCGTGAGAGTTCCGACCAGAAATCTCACGAGTTCAACTACTTTTTGCCGCTACACCCAGATGGAACCGCTCTAGCCCCTTTTGAAAGTGGGATGAGGTCTTGCTCCAACAGCGTTTTTAACTTGCGAGACGTGTGCTCCTACGTTCGTTTTGCACGGGGCGGTTGCTCCGTTTGGCACTATGTCGCGTAGCAATTCGATGATTTGTGAGAAGTTCGTTGATCGCTCACGTTTACAGACCAGATCAAACTTCATCCGAGGTCCAGAAAGATCACGATCGCAAGAAGCGCAGTAGTTGAACCGTCGTGTCCGCAAGCGTCTGTTCGATTGGCAATGAAATCCACCAACTCCAAAACTCACGCTGCTCTTTAAGGCCCTCGTCACTCATCGCCCGCAATAATTGACGAGCCGATTGCTTCTTATGTCCCGCAATCAGCTTGCTCAATCGTCGTCGTCCGACATCAAGGTCATGAATTGTTCCGGCTCGCTTTTGCACGGATTGCAATAGCTCGCGAAGTTCTGCCAGATCGAGTTGAGGCCAGATCTCGGACACGATCTCGCTGGAGTAGCGAAACCGTTTTGTCATGACACGCATTGAATGCAGTGCGGCTAGGTCATTGTGATTTGTTGGCAATGCGATGACGAAACGATCCAGTTGCTCGAACAGTCGGTGGCTGAAGTTGGATGCGAGTTCGACGCCATGCCCCATTTCTGCCAGATGTTTGACAATGCCTTTGGCAACTTGTTGGAAGCGTCGAGACGCACTTAATTGCGTCGCCAGTTTGACGATCGCTGGCCGAGCCCTTTTTTGCCGAGCCTTCAATTCGCGATGAAGGCTCCTCGGGACGTCAAGCGAACTCCGCTTGAGCCAACTCCGTAACACATCATCGTCACGTGAGCTATTGCACGCCTCTCGGAGCGATTTCAACTTGCCGCGTAACCAACGCCATGATCGCAAGCCGCCCACATCACGGCAAAGCCATATCGCCGCCTCAGCACGTCGGCAGGCGATCCGTAAGTCGTGCTGCGATTCTTCTGACAGGCCGTTATCAGCAACCTCCTGCAAGTCACGAGCAACTACGGCGAAACGATCGTGAATCACGCTTCCTGCTGAACGTTGCGTTTCAGTCATTTTGAAAACTTCCCGCGAACGCCCCAAGAGGGCAAGTGTTTGGTGTGAGTGTGGCCTTAATTGAAAAACGCGAAATCGAAGTAGTCACCATTCGCGATATGGTGGTTCCCACCAGATGCGTGGGCGAAACAGCAGACTCGCGACACGAAATTCATCTGCTGACAATTCACAGAGCAGGCCAGGGACCACTTCACCCTCTTTTCAACGATGACTCTTCGATTGTGTTTTATCCCATTGAGCAACCAACCGATCCGAGAGTTCTTTGCCATGCATCCCATGCTGTTTGAGCAGAAACAGTTCTCTTCGTGCTGGACGGTCTGCCCCTGACCGGAACCAGTGCAAGTCTTCCGAGAGAGTCTCTATCGACTGCCCTTCAATCTCCGCCGAACCGATAAAACTTAGCGTTTCAATATGCATTGCGACCGAGCCTTTCGAGGCGATCTCGGCAATGCAGGGCACCGCGTCTACTTCGTCGCGTAGACATCACTCTGACACCAAAGCAAGTCCCAAAGAAGCTCTATCCAGGGCGAGGAGTTACCGACGCCAACAGACGGCTCTTCATTGGCAATTCGACGAATCAATTCGAGTACGCGCTCGATACGAAACACAGACCACCAATGACTGCCGAGGAGGAGCATCGATATTCATCCTTTGTGGAATTGAAACATCGTTGCCTTCGGCGCCACTCCAGAAAATGACTCGCACGACTTTAAACGTAGCGATAACCGGATTGAGTTTGTCACTCAAAGCTTCCAAGGTGCTCGCTGTACTCGGCTCAAGAGCTTGTTCGCTTCGTCGTCGTTGACGAAGAGTTCTTTCACCGGATCCCACTGTAATGAGCGGCCGAGGTCGTAGCCGATTTGGCCCAACTCGCAGACGGTGGCGGAACGGTGACCGATCTCAACATCGCAGATCGGTTTCTTACGTGAGCGAATTGCGTCGACCCAGTTGCGGTGGTGATTGTCGGACGCGTCGACATGGAACTCGTCGGGGCCGATCGTCGCATCGAGGATGTTAGCCGGATTGCATTCGAGTTTGTTGCGATCGACGTAAAGCGTCCCCTTTGCTCCTTCAAACGTGCAGCCGCTGGGACCGCCGTGATACATCACCGTGCCGTTGGCGTAGGTGTACTTCAGGCCGGTTTTCGCATTGTCTTCCGGCGGCTCAATCTTCACAGGGCCGGAGTTGTCCATACCCAGCGCCCATTGAGCGATGTCGAAGTGATGAGCGCCCATGTCGGCCAGTCCGCCGCCTGCGTATTCGCGGTAATTTCGCCAAGCGGGAAAGTGATTGTGCAAACCCTTCGGACAGAGAATCGCGTTGTAGCCACGTTCGGGCGACGGGCCGTTCCAGAAATTCCAGTCAGTGCCAGCAGGGCATTCTTCGGTCGGCAGATCGCATGTGACCGCGGGACCACCGACGCCGATCCGCACGACTTTGATCTCACCAAGATGTCCGTTGCGAATCAACTCAACCGCGCGACGAAATCGTCCACCGAACTCGCTACGCTGCTGACTGCCGGTTTGAAAAATTCTCTCTTTCGCGCGAGCGGCTTGAACCATCGCACGCCCTTCGCTGATAGTCAGCGACAATGGCTTCTCGCAATAAACGTCCTTGCCCGCTTGGCATGCGGCAATCGCAGGGATCGCGTGCCAATGATCGGGGGTGCCGATTACGACCGCATCGATGTCGTCGCGCGCGAGCAGTTCGCGGAAATCAACATACGCCGCGCAGCCTTTGTACGAACTCATCTCCTTCTGCTTGGCATACCCCTCTTCGACGATCCGCTTCGAGTCCTCACGTCGTTCGGTGACGACATCGCAGACGGCGACAACCTGCGTGTCAGCCGTCGTGACGAAACGCTTCAAGTGCCCGCGCGATTGAATGCCGATGCCGATGAATCCCAACCGAATTCGTTCACTCGCCGCTGCAAAACCCTTCGCTGGCGACGAGAGAATCATCGGCCCACAAGCCGCCGCTGCGGATGCGGCTAAGAACTGACGGCGAGAGACGTGAACAGACATAGAAATTCACTTTCTT
>CAIJTL010001703.1 GCA_903823545.1 uncultured Planctomycetaceae bacterium | reverse complement strand
GTGAAAGATCAACGAGTTTCAGCGAATCCGCTGGCCCACTTGGCCAAGCTCAACGGCAAAGCCGATGTCCGGCACGAACGCAGGGCGCTCACAAATGACGATCTGTCTCGCCTGATTAACGTCACCAAACAAAGCGAGAAGACGTTTCGGGGACTGGACGGTTCGACGCGGTCGATGCTCTATCGCGTGGCCACAATGACCGGCATCCGTGCGAACGAGTTGGCAAGCCTCACGTCAGGATCATTCGACCTCACCGCCGACACGCCGACCGTCACCATTGAAGCTGGGTACTCGAAACATCGCCGCGAAGACGTTCTGCCGATTCACCCGGACTTGGCCGCACGATTGCGTCAGTGGTTCACAGAACGCGAGCGGGCACAAGACGACCAACGAGCCGTCCTATCCTTCAATCGTGTGGCAGACGCAAAGTCAGAGCGTCTGTTTCCGGGAACGTGGCCAGAGAAGGCTGCGAAGATGCTCCGCAGTGATTTGGGCGCGGCGGGGATTACTTACCTCACTGACGACGGCTTTGCCGACTTCCATTCGTTGCGGCACACATTCGTGAGCAACCTTGTCACGGGGGGAGTTCACCCGAAAGTTGCGCAACAACTGGCACGGCATTCGACCATCACGTTGACGATGGATCGGTACTCACACCTCGCGCTGATCGACATGACCGCTGGCCTGTCGGCACTCCCGACCATCGCCACCACGGACGCCAAAGAGTGTCGAGCGACCGGGACTACGGGCCAAGCTTCAAACATCGAGGATTTAAGTTGCACAAAAAGTTGCAACGCTCCAGTGCAACTTAACCGTTTTCAGCCGATATCAGCCACTTCGAGCACTGCCCCGTCAGCCAACAAAGAAACCCGTGTTTCTCCGCAGAAAACGCAGGAAAACACGGGCTTTATTGAACTACACCCCGCTGGGCTCGAACCAGCAACCTTCGGTTCCGTAGACCGATGCTCTATCCAATTGAGCTAGGGGTGCGAATGCGACAGTGCAGTACGTCAGCGAAAAGAGTGCGAACTTTAGTCCGCGACGAAACAATGTCAAGGAGCCGCAGTCAATACGACCAGGGTAAGCTAATTTGCCTTGATGGAAGTGTAGCGCAGAATTGCGAAAGAGAAATCGTGGTTTTGGGTGAGGCACGCACGTCTTGCCGTTGTTGGACCTGAGATGTTGAGAAGGTTATGCCGTGAACCATTCGCCCACCGTGGGCTTGCTGGAGGTTCTTCAGCGAGTTCCCGATCCGCGCGGGCGCTACGAAAAGCGTCATCCATTGGCGGCCGTGGTTTGTGCCACGTTATGTGGTTTTCGAGAAATTCAGCCGGTGGTGCGTGGCTGGAGCGGCATGATCCGGTGATGTGGGATCTGCTGGGATTTCGCCGCAAGCCGCCGGTGCGACAGACATATGCCAATGTGCTGGCGGAGTTAGACCCGGAACAGCTCGAAACCGTGTTGCTGGAGTTTGTCGAGCGGTGCGGTGCGTCCGAGAGTCCGTCGGTATCGCCCGCAACGACGAGCCTGTCAGAAATCTTGTGTCAGTGGGTTGGAAGGGGGGGGACTCTTGGAGTAAAGGAAGGATTCTGACACTAAGGAGATGTGAACATGGATGTGGAACTTCGGGAACGAGCGGAGGGCGACTCAGATGGCTGGTCAGATTCGGACTCAGCAGGATTTGAGTGCGATGATGCGGATGATGATGAAAGATGCGGATGATGATGAAATCGGTGATGGAGCGGGTGCTCGATGTCGAACTGGACGTGCATTTGGGGCGGCGGAAGCTGGTCACTCCGGCCGACACGGCGAGCCCGATCACGGAGACACAGGCTCCGGAAGGGGCGGCCTCCAACAGAGAGTTGCCGGAAGGCTTGCCGAGTCCACCTCGCAATCAGCGGAATGGGCATTCCAAGAAGACGGTGCAAGGGGACATGGGCCAACTGACGCTGGCGACACCGCTAGATCGGCTGGGCACATTCGAGCCATTGCTCGTTCACAAGCATCAGCGGCGGTTCAGTGGCTTCGATGAGAAGATCATCACGCTCTTCGCCAAAGGGCTGAGCACTCGCGACGTGCAAGAGATTCTCGAAGACCTGTCTGGTGTGGAAGTCTCGGCGACGTTGATTTCGGAAGCCACGGCGGCCATCGACGACGAGGTCACGACGTGGCGTTCGCGGCTGCCCGATGAGGTCTGG
>CAIJTL010001702.1 GCA_903823545.1 uncultured Planctomycetaceae bacterium | reverse complement strand
GGTCCCGAGTTTCCCAGTAGTGCTTGGGCAGGACCGGCAGACCGGCGACCTGATAGGGGAGCTTGCTGTTGCCGGGGCCGGCGAAATGGAATTTCACCTCGTTGGGGCCGGTCTTCTCGCCGGGATAGACACACCAGATGGTGCGGTTCAGCTTGAGCGATTCTTGCACGCGTGGCAGTCGCTCCTTGGTCTTTGCCACATCGTCAGTGAGCCAGACGACGATGATGTCGATGTCGGTTCGTTCGGCATTCAGTTTCTCGTCGAGCGTTTTGATGAACCGCGCCATCGGACGTGAGAACTTCTCAGCGGGGACGACGATATAGACCGTCGGCTTCTCTTTTCGCTCGGCGATGAACTCCACCTCTTTACCGGCGAGGTCACCCGTAGCGACGAAAACTTTTAAGGGATCAAGCTTCTTGTCAGCACCTGGGCCAGAAGCTAGTTCGGCACGCACAACGTTGGCGAATCCTAAAACGCTCAGCAACGCGACGAACAGCAAACGCTTCATGACGAACTCCAGAGTGAATGGCGATATCGAGACAACCACGCCAAGAGATGTTCCCCGCACGATTGCCGACGTTCAAGGTTGATCCAGCCAATCTCACCAGCGAACGGCTGGTGTCCGGTATCAGCATCCATCACAACGGTCAGGCGAATATGTGGCTGCAACAGCTCAAACCCACTCGTTGCACGCGAGCGATTCGCCGTCTCTTCGGGAATGCTTTGCACTGGCAATGGCCCACCAAAAGGAGCACACAAGCAAAGCTGCTCCGGTGTTGTGGTTGCTCGCGGATGAATGCGCTGCAATCGTCCCGGAACATCTCCGCGTCCGTGGAGATGCACAACAATGGGTTTCTCAATCGCCGCTTGCGCGATCGGTAAGTCTTCTTGACGGACCGCCGCGACAAACTCTCGTTGTGAGGGATCGCCGATCGACAACAACTCGGTACCGGCTGTGACAAACGAGCCTTCTAACGAGACCAACTGGCGACTGCTCACAACTCCACCCATCGGAGTACGCAGCGTGAGCCGTTCCACTTGGCCACGACGTTCGGCCAATCGTTTCTGCAAAGAGTCTCGCTGCTGTTGTTCGACTTGAACGCTTGCCGTGTCGTGCTGCTCGACCGCCAGCCGTTCACGCAGTCGGGATTGTTCGATCGACAATTCCAAATCATGCAGTTCGCGTTCGAGTTCCTCGTTTCGCAGTTCAACCAGCGACTGCCCCTCGATCACGACCTCACCGTCCTCAACCAACACTCGATTCACAAAGCCTGCGCTTTCCGAGCGAAGGACTGTTCGAGATGAAAACTCAATGACTCCCGATGCCGAATGGGCAAACGGCCAAGGGACGAACATCAGCAGAACGGCGCAAGTCACAATGAGTGACACCGATCGCGCGACAACGCCGAAGCGAGATCGTTTCGTTGATAAAGAACTCTGCCTCACTTCGTGAGCCAATCGAGTGAATGTCGAACTCAACCAGCTCACCACGATCAAAGCGGACAATACGAGACCCGCTCCGTGCCAATACATCGAAGCGGCCACGACAATGCCGACCATGACTGACAGGCTCCACAACCAAGTGGCAAATCCATAAGCGATCAGCCAGGGTTGTCGTTCGGTCGGTGCCGCCGTCCCCAGCAGCCAGTGCGTCACGAATTGCTTCGCTCCCTTTTGCCCGCGCGAATACAGATTCGTCACGCGGCACAAGTCGGTCAGGATGTAATAGCCGTCGAAGCGCGACAGCGGATTCATGTTGAACAACACCGTCGTCACACTGGCCATGACTGCCACGTTGTCGAGGAAATGTTGTTCGAGCGGCGAGTCGACTTGCCCGGCCAGCAGCACAACCAACGCGGCGATCGCCATCTCGGCGTACATCCCCGCCGCCGCCGTTTGAATGCGAGGCCACCGCGAAGCGAATCGCCAACAGCTTGTCACATCCACGTAAGCGACCGGTGCGAAGAAGATGAACGCGATTCCCACTTCGCGCACTTCACCGCCATGTCGTTTGCAGACCAACCCGTGCGCCGCTTCATGGATCGCTTTCAACGCCACCCAAGCCAGCCCCAAGCCAAGCCAGTTTGACGGCACCATGATGTCTGCCGTCGAAGCTTCAAAACGCGTCCAATTCACCATGACCTCTGTCGTCGCCATAACGATCAACACCAGCCACGCGACGAACGCGGTCTTACCGAACAGCCATTCAACCCAAGGCAAGACTCGCTCGCACCAACGATCGGGACAGCCCAACGGAATGCGAATCGAAAGCAGACTCCATTGAATTCTGCGTTTCGACGGCGGTCCGCTCACCTCATCAGCACGACGCGCCAGCGAGTGGTCATCGTTAAACCGATCTTCGTCACCAACACGCGATCCAACCGCACGCATCACGCTCGCTGGCTCATCAAAACCAATTGCTGGCGCGTCGTGCTTGTATGACTTCAACAAGCCGTTCTGCAGCCCCCATTGAATCACGGCCAACACGTCCGCTTCGCTGAAGGCATCCGTTCCCAACTCGCGGTTTACTGACTGCGTCACTTCCAGAATCGAGCGGTACCCATCGAATTGCGAAAGCAATGTGTATTCGGCAATACCAATGCGAAAGAATTTGCGGCGTAGCGGATCTTCGATGTGAGCACACGGTCCATCGGCATCAGCCGTCGCGGTCACTCCGAGATCTGATCGCCATCGGAGCACCGGTTGCGAGACACTGGGCGAGGCAAGGGAGTTCGCCATCGTCACGCCCCCCACCACAAACGGACCTTGTTCCACGTCCGATGAAACAGCCGCCAGCCCAGTGTCGATTGGCCTGCTTCCAAGGAAACTCGACCGCGCATTCCTGGCTTGAGTTGAGCCGTGTCGTTGGGCAATTCAATCTCGCCCACGAAGACTTGTTGCTTGTTCCGCAATTCAGCACGCGGGCAAATTCGTTTGAGCTTTCCTTCGAGCCGTTGATTCGGGAACGCTTCCAAACGGATCGACGCGATCGTGTTCGACGGAACGTTCGCGAGCTCCGATTCCGGGATTTCCACTTCGACGATCATGCGATCCAACGGCGCGATCTCGAAGAGAGTCTGACCCATCGAAAGCCGCACTCCCTCCGCTCGCTTCAGCTCACCACTCACGACAATCCCAGCAATCGGACTACGGACCTCAAGGTTCTCTGTGCGATGGTCCAAGAGTTTCGTTGTGAGGCTCAGCCGTTCCATTTGCAGCTTCGCGAGTTGAGCTTCACCGAACTTCTGGTCGGCCAGATGCGCGTCTCGCTCTTTCGCCGCGCGTTCATATTCGGCGGCGTTGCCTGCAAGTTCCCATCGGACCTCTTTGCCATCCATCCGCGCGAGCACGTCTCCTTCACTGACCGTATCGCCCACTTCCACCAGCGCACGTTCCAACGCACCCTCAAACGGAGCCGCCACGAAACGACGCGTCACCGGTTGCAATTCGCAATCACAAGTGACGCCATAAGGCATCGGGACAGCCATCGCCGCAGACGTCAATACGCTAAGGCCGATGATACCTTTCGATCGCGACCAAAACGTCGCACGTTTAACCGCCACGCCATCGGCGTGCACGCGAGGCACTTGACCGCGAGCCGTGTGACTCTTCTCGCCCACGCCGTTGGGGTTAAACGCAGCACTCGCACCGACAATGTCGTGCTGACATGACCACAATTCGGCACAGGCAGCGACCAGCGGCAACCATGCCGCGACAGTCGTGCAAACGTCATCGCGGTTCGGTAACAACACGAGCAACACATACGGCGAGGCTCGTCTTGGAAGTGTGATCGCAGCCACTTGTGCTGACTGACTTCCATCGAATGAACCGATCACATGCCCTTCTGACGTGAGCGCCTTCGCAGCGAATTGTCGCAAGACATGCAGACGCTCATCACCGAGTCCTTCCGCAGGAAACGTCAGGCCGATCAAACGAGCTGGTTGCGACGACGATCGCGGCTCACTGATCAAGATCCCCTTTGCCTGCAATGCGTCCGATGTCAGTCGTCCGACTCGTTGCAACCAATCTGGCCACGACGCGGCAACGGCGGTGATCGACCTGAGTTCGTTTGTGGGCAATGTGCGAACGACAGCCGAGTCCTGCGAAGAAGCAGGCTCAGGATTCGCAACGTGCACGGAATAGCCATTGGCGGTTGAGGACACGATGGCGCTCCTCAAGGGGTCCGCTTGGCGGAACGAGGAAGTTCGGACTCGGCGGGAGCGGTTGGCGAAGTCGGAACTTTGTCCGACAGCATCAATACGCACCGATCTCCGCTGCGGCACGTCCCTTTCGCATTCGGAATACGAACCTTAACTCTGACCGTTCCGCTACGAGCGTCAGTCACACGCGACACGAGTTCGACTTCGGCTCGAACCGGAGTATCTGACAACGCAAACATCACTTGGACTGATCGCCCCTGTTGAAGTTGGCTCGTTTGTGCGGGCCGCAAAGAGAACGTGGCCAACAATGGATCGAGTTGCACAACGGTGACAACAACCGGGTCGTTCGGTGAGACAAACTCGCCCACTTCACGATGCACCTTCGTAACAACTCCCTTGAGCGGCGATCGAACAACCTTTCGTTCAAGTTCGATTTGAATCCGCTCAAGCTCCAACTTACGGACAACCAGCGTCTCTTGAGCTGTCAGTACGCGAGCAGCCGCGACCTCTTTCTCCATGACGGTCCGCTCAAGCTCTTCCGGTCGAGCGTTACCGCTGCGGACCAACGCTTCAAACTTTTCGGATCGGCTCTTGTGCAGACGCAACTCGGCCTCTGCTGAATTCAACGCACCGCGTGACGCGAGGTTTTGCTTAGCGATTTCGAGCGAGGCCTTCGTCAGCTCGTCGTCCAGTTTCACAAGCGGTTGCTCTGCATCGACGACATCACCTTCGCGAACCAAGACTTCGCGAATGATTCCCATATCGCTGGTTGCGACTTGAATGGTCCGATAGGGCTCAGCAAACGCCTCAAGTTGATCTGTGTTCGCTGGAACTTGCGCAGGCAAAGTGCTGGAAGTTGCTGGGCGTTGAATCGGCTGAGTCGACGAACTCGTTGCAGTTCCCTTCGTAGGAACCTTGGTGTCACCGGCTCGCAGGCCGGCACACAGCGCTATCACGACAAGCAGCGCCGCGCTTCGTCGAATCGTCACGATCGGCATAATCTGATCGGCCCTTAGATCCGCTCAGGTCGGTGGTCGGAGCGCACCGGTAGCGTCCGAACCCTTCTGTATTCGAGCCGAGACAACAGCGGCCTTCAGTGAACTCTTGCAATCAGCCAACTTGCCGAGTCGTTGACCGGAAGTTTTCCAAATGTAAGACGGCAAGGTCGCACACCTCACAAGCACGACGCGCCAGCGAGTGGTCAAGGGTTGGT
>CAIJTL010001701.1 GCA_903823545.1 uncultured Planctomycetaceae bacterium | reverse complement strand
GAGCTAAGCCGGTCATCGTAGGCCGCAGGCATTGGGACGTCGGTAGCCGTACCGCCGACACCAAAGATGCCGTCGCCACCGCTGCGCACGATCTCGATGGCACCCAGCGTACCGGTGTTGATGGAGTGCCCTGGACTGAATTGGAAAACCAATTCCCGGGGCGCATCCGTCCGAATGTCGTTGTTGTTCAAGAACGAACCAACGTTCGGTGCCACGGAGACTAAACCGGGGCCAACTGTCATCACGCAGCGCTCTTCCAAGCCCTCAACGCGCGGTGAGACCACAATCGGGCCGCGCAGCATTTGGTCATGCTGTTTTTGGCTGAGTCGCTGACGGCGGCGGAATTTTGGGAAGCTGATTCGACGAGAAACGGAGCGCAACCAAGGAGTAAAGAACATGGATCACAGCCTCTAGTCAAAGAGTTGGGCCCGCTGCGATTGTGCCGAGTGGCAAGTCGAGACACGATAATTACCCCGTTCGGCCAATGGCAATGGCCTTGCCGGATATTCGCGTTACTTCAACCGGTTACTCGTCAGAAAGGTTCGCGGGCATCTCAAAAGTGAAATCCAGACACAACGGGAGCGTGAAAACAATCCCGGAGTGAATTCGGACGTCAGCCAACTTCGCCCGCTGTCGGAATTCGCGAAGCGATGCGAGACGTCGCAGGTTACTTTGACGAGAACGGTTTGAATCGCAATGTCGATTCGCGGTTGAAAACCGGTTTCACGGGCGTACCTGACTGTAGCGATCGCCCGGCTGCTCGGCCGCGAGCTTCAGGTGGTTGCGAAACTTGTCGCAACGACGTCGTTGACTGGTCGCCCGAGCCGGATTCTTCGCGCAGTTCAAACTGGCGATCGGCTCCAACTAATACAACCGGTGCAAACGGACTCGGATGCCCCGAATCCTGGCTGCTTTCGCCATCGTCCCGACTGATGGCCTCGCTCGACGACGGTTGTCCGGAAGTCCGACGTAATTCAGGATGACTGAGATGAAGTCTTGGCCGTCGTTGTTCTGCCGAAGCGCTCGCCAAAATAAAAGGAGATGGTGGCTCGGTCGCATTTGAACGGTCTGATTTACTGGCGGCATTTGAAGCGTCAGCCACGTCTGGTTTAGTGACGGGCATTTTTCGTCGCGGTTCGGGAGCAGAAACAGTCTCCGTTCGGGGCGCGACTGTATGTCCCCCATTGTCGGGAGCTTTGAAAGGTTTTGTGTTTGGGGGAGTGTTCTTGGAAGGTGCCGAGTCAGCATTCAACTGCGAGATTGGATTTGGGTCAGGACTTTGCGATCGGACAATTGAAGCCGCGTTTTCAGAAGTGACTGATTCACGATCTCCAGCCGTTCTACGTGTTGATCCCGAACTGGCCGATGCGAGCAACGTCTCGTCAGCCTGACGCATTGACGGACTACCGGCGACTACCCAGCGGCTCCATTTTTTCTCGACGGCTTCGATGTTTGCCTCTTCGTAATGCTTGCGAAACGCCGCATCCCAACCCGATTCATGAGCGTCTTGAACGAAACTGAGAAAGCGTTTCTTGCCACCTTTTTGAACCAAGTAATCCGCCAGCGAATAGCCCTCGGCGTACAAAGTCAAAACGTGCTGCATGTTTTTGGGATACTCAGTGATCTGAAGCAGTTCGCGTAGCGGGATGCGTCGTGTTGTCGGCAGCACCTCTTCGGCCAGCTTTTGTTGACGTCGTTGCTCGGAACCTTCTTCGGCCAACGTTGCAGCACCTTCGTCAGCCCATCGCGGAAGCGGACGACGGAAGTGACATGCAAAAATCGTGTGACTCACTTCATGAGGAATCACAGAGTCGAGAATTCGTTCGAGCGAACCTTGCACCGTCATGTCCCAACCGAAGACATGCCCGCCGCCAAACGAGAAGGTCGTGATCCCCCCTGCCCCGATCTGCCCGACTTTGACGCGGACTTGGCAACGTTGAAACCAGTTCGGCAACTCTTCGCCGAGCCATTCAATCGCCAGTTGTCGGCGAGAGTGCTCAGCGGCAGCCCCGACTTTTTGAGCGATCTCATCGGTCGGCGCTTCGACTTCAAAATTAGGCGTGACGTGTTTGGCACCAAGACCACACAGCAGCAACAGTGGTAACAGACAACGCCAGCGCATCGCATCCTTGCTATTCATACTGAGAGCTTTCTCGTCCTTGAGGTGGCCCCCGCCAGGAATTGTTTCTGAGCAAAGCTCAGTCCAGGCAGCGTCTGATTTTTCATGGCGAGCCATCCGCTCGCGAGTTAGCTCCATCACTCCAATTGGTTAAGCGGAATCAGAATGTCAAAGTTGAGTTCGCTGCAAGACGAATCTGCCGATCCTTCCGATGTAGAAACTGCAAACCTGCGGTGATCTCTTCAAAGCGACGATCACGACTTAATCGGGAGATGCCAGAAGAGATTCACCACGGACGCACTGAGACACGGAGGGGAGTTTCAGGGGGGCAGAGGGAGATGTGATATGAAGCCTCTTTGAAAATGCTTTTTGAAACGCAGAGGACGCAGCGTTTTACGCAGAGGACG
>CAIJTL010001700.1 GCA_903823545.1 uncultured Planctomycetaceae bacterium | reverse complement strand
CGGATTTAGTCATGTTCGTTACCGTGAGCGAGTGCATTGGCGATTAGTTCGCGGATGTGTCCATCGGCCAACGAATAAAACATGTGCTTCCCTTCGCGACGGACGACGACGATTCGTTCCGATCGCAGAAGCTTCAAACGCTGCGAGACTGCGGACAGGTTGTCGTCGAGAATCCCTGAAATCTCCGAAACGCACAGTTCACGAGACATCAGCAACGACAGTAACCGTAGGCGGTTCGAATCCCCGAGCGCTCGGAATATTGCCGCCGCGCGATCGCAGATCCCGGACTCCACCATCTGAACATTCGGTTGGATGGAGTGCTCGTGTGCTTCAGGTTCAAGTTCGTCGCCGTGCATTGGGATATTCCTTGAGTTGCTCAAGTGATCGACCGAAATGATAAAACAATTCATTGATTCATCAAGTGTTGTTTTGAAAAAGACGTGCACGGCGAGACATTCGGTGCTCGTTGAAGTTCCAAAACGTTTGATATAGATTGAGTTTGCGTCGAGGACTGGTCGCCTTGAGATTGCGCTCTTCTTTCAACAACCCGCGAGGTTTCAATTGGCCAGCCCCACCGTTTTGTTGACCATTTACTGTGTTTTGATTGTCGGATCGTCACTGTTTGGTGGGTTTGTCACGACGCTGATTCGGCTGACTCACGGCCGAATGCAATTCCTGACAGCGGCAATCAGCGGGTTGATGTTGGGGGTCGGTGTGTGGCACCAAGTCCCCCACGCCCTAACCACTTCGTCGGGGCCGAAATCGATTGACTGGTGCATGGGCTGGATGCTGGCGGGGATGCTACTGACCTTCGCGATGCTAAGAATCGGGCACGTCCACATTCATGCGACCGAGGCGGACGAAGCCCCCGACGCCGATCCGGTGAACGCGAACCATTCCGGCCATGCACACGATCACGATCACGATCACGATCATGCCTGTCATCATTCACAACCGGGCCGTGCGGTGAGTTGGGTCGGCGTTCTGTTGGGGCTGTCGTTGCACACGCTGTTGGATGGCGTGGCCTTGGCCGCGCACGTTGAGGCGGACTCGTTGCACCATGCTGGCAGCGTGATTTGGCTGATGGGTCTGGGGACATTCGCGGGAATTTTTTTGCACAAGCCGTTGGACTCGATGTCGATCACCGGCTTGATGGCGGCTCGCGGTTGGTCGTTGGGCTGGCGGCATCTGGCGAATGCCGGGTATGCGTTGATGTGCCCGATCGGCGCGTTATTGTTTCACTGGGGAGCGCAGCAGTTTTCGCAATCACAAGAACAGTTCGTCTCGGCCGGCCTGGCCATGTCAGGTGGCGTGTTCATCTGCATTGCTCTGAGTGACTTGTTACCGGAGGTGGACTTCTCATCGGCGGGCCGATTTACGCGAGCGTTCACCGTCCTGGCTGGTGTGGCTGTCGCATGGAGCATCGGGTTCCTGGAGCCGGAACACGCGCACGACCCCAAACCACCTGCCGACCACAAGCACTCTCACGACCATCCGCACGACCACGGACACAAACATTAGCGCGTGCTTGAGCCTCAATATGAGGATTGCTTGGCGTAGCTAAAGCCGCCACGGCTTTCGGAAACAGTGCGTGACCGAAACTTTCGTGAGTTTCGCTACTGCTGGTGGTGGATCATGTTCACAGGCAATTGGCGCAGTGGCCTCTCAGGAGGATTTCGGTGACTTGGCCGACCGAGTGAGATTTGGGAATTTGGATGCTGACGTCCGAGAGGCAGGTGACGTGGCCGCAGTCGAGGCAGACGAAATGGGGATGTTCCTGGTCATCGTGTACTTGTTTGGCAGCGGATGACTTCAGGGGCACTGGCTTGAACTCGTAGCGACGAATTTGGTCGCCGATGTCAAGGCGAATCAAGAGTCCGGCATCGGCCAGTTCGACGAGCGCACGATAGGCTGTGGAGGGATCAAACCCCGAATCCCGAAGCAGTTCTGCAACGTCGCTATGGCTCAGGGGCTGATCGGAGCGTGACAGCAACTGCAAGATGGCGATGCGGCTGGAAGTGCATCGCAGGCTTGCAGCCTTAAGCCGCTCGCGAGCGGCTTCGACGCTGATTGACTCACGAATTTTTGTTCTGGCAGCCATGTATTACCTCAATTCGCGGCACACCCGCCGCGCAAAACGATGCTAGTCGGGGAGGTATGCAAGTGCCAGTCGGGAATCGCAACTGTCGGGCCAAGATAGCAATGTGACATTTCTAAGTGGGCGAACCCTGTGACATTTCTATCTTGGTCCGACAATCGAGACGACCGGTCTGGCGGATCCTGGTCCGGTGGCGTCTGTATCCGGTCCGATCACGCTGTTGGATGGAGAAACCGGGAAACTGCGACACAAGCTGCCAGGTCACGACGTTGGCACAACGGCAATCGCCTTTCATCCCGACGGGCACTTGCTGGCGAGTGGCGGTCAAGATGGTCGCATCCGGTTGTGGAACACCGACAGCGGAGTTGAACATGCACAACTCGCGGCTGGCAGCAATTGGGTCGAGACGCTGGCCTGGAGCCGTGATGGCTCGACATTGGCGGTTGCAACGGGCAAGCGAGTCCGTTTTGTGGATGCTCACGGAGAATTGCTGTGCGAGACGCCGGATCATTCCAGCACGGTCGCGGACATACGCTGGCAGCCCCACGCCGACGTTCTGGCGGTGGCGAGTTACGGCGGTGTGTCGTTGTGGCGACCGGGCGATCCACAGCCGTTCGAGCAGATTGAATTCAAAGGCTCGCTGTTGAAACTGGCTTGGCGACCCGATGGTCAATTTCTGGTGACGGGGACTCAAGAGGCAAGCGTACGGTACTACGATGTGAACGGTCGCGGTGATCCGTTGGAGATGTCCGGCTTCCCAACCAAAGTTCGTGAATTGAGCTGGCATCATGGCAGTCGCTGGCTGGCGATCGGCGGCGGCCCGGCCATCTGCGTTTGGGATTGTTCTGGAAAAGGACCAAAGAAACGGCGGCCGATATTACTCGAAGTCAATGATGGAGCCGATCGGATCACGGCGGTCGAATTTCAACACAATGGCCCGCTCCTCGCTGCCGGCAACGAAGCTGGGCTGCTGACCGTCTGGCAGGCCGATCAGTTCGACAAACCGGTCGGCTGGTTCGAGGTTCCGTCCGGAATAAGCGTCCTTGCGTGGTCCCCGAATGACCAAATCCTCCTCGTTGGCTGTGCCAACGGCATCGTTGCGACCTTTACTTTGGATTGAAGTCGAAGATGTTGCCGATTTGCGACGCGCTTGAGCGGCACAATCGGACGCCGCCACCCTCTTCCTCTGGAGAATTTCACAGTTGGCTCCTGCGAACTCCCGAAGGAATTGACTAGAATCTCGACCACTCGGACTGGTCGCCGTGGAACGAAGAACGTGAACACAGCGGTCGCCGTGCGCGAAGAGCCTGAGTTGCTCAATCTGGATGAGGTCCGCATCGACCCGGCTTGGGCGTTGCGAGTACCGGCGAGCCTCGCTCTGCGCAAGTCGGTGTTGCCGTTGTCGTCGTTGAACGGAGTCGTGCAAGTTGCGTGCTTGAACTTGGACGACGCGCCGATGCTGCAAACGGTGGAACGCTACGTCGAGCATCCGTTGCATCCGCTGTTGGCTGAACGCGAGTCGTTGCGACGAGCACTGACACGCATCTTTGGAGCGGTGTCGATTCCCGGCTCAGTGCCCGGAACTCCAATGCGATTGCGAGTTCGTGATGGCCGCGCGAACGATGGTGATGAAGGATCGGTCGCGCTCAGCGATGAACTGATGCAAGCGGCGTTGCTGCGCGGGGCGTCGGACATCCACATTGATCCGAGTGAACGGCAAGTCCGCATTCGGCTGCGAGTGGACGGCGAATTGGAAACCTATCGCGATCTGCCGGGCGATCTGCATCATGGTTTGATTAGCCGGTTCAAGGTGCTCGGCGAATTGGACATCGCCGAGAAGCGTGCTCCGCAAGACGGTCGTTTCACGGTGTCGGTCGGGGCGAGCGGGCAGCGCGTGGATGTTCGCGTGGCGACATTGCCGACCAAGCATGGCGAACGCATGACGCTGCGCTTGCTGGCGCTCGACACCAGCGGCATCACGCTCGAAGGGCTGGGTATGTCTCCGCACGACCTCGACATCTTCGAGCAAGCGGTGGCTCGGCCGCACGGACTGGTGTTGCTCACAGGGCCGACCGGCAGCGGCAAGTCCACGACGTTGTATGCGGCGCTCAAGCATCGACTGGCGGCCATCGGCGGGAACTTCATCACGATTGAAGACCCGATCGAATATGAAATCCCCGGCGTCGCGCAGGTCGAGGTCGATTCGGTGGACAAGGTCAGCTTTCGCAAAGCTCTACGGAGCGTTCTGCGTCACGATCCCGATGTCATCATGATCGGCGAAATTCGCGATCCCGAAACCGCCGACGTGGCGCTCAAGTCGGCTCTGACAGGACATCTCGTGTTCAGCACGTTGCACACGAATTCGGCGGCTGGCGTGGTCACGCGATTGATCGACATGGGCCTGCAACGCTATCTCGTCGCGGCGACGCTGCGGCTCGCGGTCGCTCAGCGCTTAGTCCGCCGGCTGTGCCCTCGCTGCCGAGTCGCTCGCCCGATGACCGCAGCCGAAGCGGCCATCTTGCAACGCCCCGAATTGGCCGGCTCAACGGTCTATGAGCCACGCGGCTGCCTGCACTGCGCGGGACGCGGCATCGTCGGACGGCTCGGCCTGTTTGAACTCCTGCCGATGGACGAAGCGCTGTCCGGTGCGGTGACTCGTGGAGCATCCGAAGCGGAATTGATTGAACCATTACGGAAGAATGGACTGCGATTGTTGCACGACGACGGCATCGAAAAGGCACTGGCCGGCGAGACAACCATTCAAGACGTACTCTCCGCCGTAACGGTTTGGTGAGGGGAATCATGCCACTGTTTGACTACATCGCTCGCGACACATCTGGACGCCCGCAACGCGGGACTCTGGATTCGGCGAATGTGCAGGCGGCGGCGCAGGTGCTGCGTGGACGCGGATGGCGATTACTCAAAGTGACGGTCCAGCAACCGGAGGATGAAGCGTGGCAACTGTTCGTACAAACGATCAACCCGGCGAACTGGATGCCGATTCGATTGGCCGACATTGAGTTGTCGCTCAGTCAGCTTGGCGTGATGCTGCGGTCGGGGTTAACGCTGCTGACCGCGCTTCGCACGGTGGCGGAGCATTCGTCAAAGGCTCGTTTGCGGCGAGTCTGGCAAGATGTGTCCGACCGCATTCAGGAGGGGGCCAGCTTTCATCAGGCACTCGCACAACATGCCTGCTTTCCACCACTGGTCGTGCAATTGGTGCGAGTCGGCGAAGACACTGGGTCGCTGGATGTGGTCGTCGATCGTGCGGCGAAGGCGCTGGAACGGCGGCGAGTATTGTTCATGCAGGTGACGACGGCGCTGGCTTACCCGGCGATTGTGCTTGTGGCGGCGATCGGCGTGGCGACGTTCATGGTCGTGAAGGTCATTCCGCAGTTGCAGAAATTCTTGTCGGCAATGGGCCGCAAACTGCCAGCGATGACGCAATCGCTGGTCGATGTGTCGGCATGGTTGCAGACAAACGGCGCTATGATCGTCGGTGGAATGTTCCTGACGATCGTGGGGGCGTATCTGTTCTACGCGACGCCTCAAGGCCGGCTGATCGTGGACCGCTGGATTCTAAAAATCCCCATCGTCGGCGGAGTAGTTCGGCTGGCGGCGACGGCCTCGTTTGCGACGTCGCTGAGTCTTTTGCTGCGAAGCGGCATCACGCTGCTCGACGGCCTGCGCGGCGTTGAGCAACTGCATCGCAACCGGCACATCGCCAACGTCGTGAATAACGCTCGCGAGTCCGTACTGCGCGGCGGAGCGTTAGCTCCGGCCCTCGCCGGACAATCGGCGTATGCGCCCCTGTTGTCTCGAATGGTCGCCGTCGGCGAGCAAGGGGGGACTTTGGATGAAGTCTTGCAAGAGGTCGCTCAATACCATGAAGGCCAATTGCAAGTCGCGATTCGCCGCCTGAGCGCGTTGATTGAACCAGCCATCATCATCATCGTCGGCGGCCTTGTCGGGTTCGTTTACATCTCGTTCTTCATGGCGCTGTTCTCTGCTGGCGGCGCGAAACTCTGATCGGGGGAAGTGACATGACCATTCCAAATTTCCAATCCAGTAGTTCCAAGTTCGGTTCGCTTGGTTGCGGAAGTCGCCAGACTTCCGAGGAATTGTCGCGACCATCGGAACTCTGGCGAGTTCCGCTACGAGGAAAATTGGAACTCTTGAAATCTCAAATCTCAAATCGGACAAGCATTCGCAGTGTGTGCCTGCTGATGTTTGTTGTTTCGTCGTTTGTTTCATCGCGACTCAACGCGGAAGACGCGGCAGCGCGTCCCGGTTCTGCTGATCCGACGCGTGCTGGGCGAGAAATGCGCCACTTGCTGCCAGCCAATGTGAAGGAGATCCGAGATGCTTGTCCGGGCGTGTCTTGCGAATTCATCCTGCAACAGATCGAAGCCGGAGCCACAATATTTGACGCGAAGGACGCTTATTATCGGTTGCTCTCTGAGCGGTTCGATCATTTGGCACAAGAGAACGCGAAACTCCGTGCGGGACAAAGAGCCGAACGAAGGCTGACCGCTCTGCCCATCATTCGATTGCTCAGCAAAGTCGTTACGGACAAGAAGTCGGGAGTTGTAAGTATTGAGATTGGCAAGCAGATTTATCGAATTCGTCAAGGACAGCAAGTCGCCATTACTGCCGAAGGACTATCGATGCAAATTGTGGCAGAAGACATCTCGGAAAAAGCTGTGCGACTGCATGTGATGCCGCAAAACGTGCGAATGGAATTGTGATTGCGAATGCGCGTCTTCGTTGTGACTTGCTTACTTTGGGCGATCTCCTCGCCCGTCCTGTTGGCCGATGATCCGTCGCCATCTGCGAAGTCGCGCGCGATCCAGTCGGTGGACGACCTGAGCGGTATCGAGAAGACGAACCTCGCGCTGATGGAGGGCTTCACGTCGCTGTGGTTCTTCACGCTGGGAGCGTGCCTGGGCAGCTTTCTCAACGTCGTGATTTACCGCTTGCCGGCGGGATTGAAACTCGGCTCGCCACCATCGCGCTGCCCGGCCTGTGAGACACGCATCGAACGCCGAGACAACGTGCCGATTTTCGGCTGGCTGCGGCTGCGCGGTCGCTGTCGAACGTGCGGAACAAAAATCTCGCCGCGCTATCCGATCATCGAACTCATCGTCGGGCTGTTGTTCTTCGTGTTCCTCAAAGTCGAGCTTCTCTCCGGCGGCGCGAATCTGCCGTATCGCGAGCCGAATTTCTACGCGGGAGCCGTCTGGATCATCTGGTACACGAAATGGGACTTGGTCGGCATCTATTTCTTCCACATGTTTCTGCTCTGCGTGTTACTGGCCGCGTCGCTCATGCAGGTCGATGGCCACACAGTTCCGAAACGACTCTGGCGTCCCGCGTTCCTGGTCGGACTGATCGGCTCGGTACTATTTGCGACTCTGCATCCGATCCCGGTCATCGTTCCGCGACCTCAATGGCTCGAACAACTCCGCTGGTCCATCACGCTTCCTGACAAGCTGTTTTCCGGTTGGCCGTTTCGATTCGGAGTCGGCTTTGATGGTCTCGCGGACGCGGTGGTCGGGACTCTTTGCGGCGGAGTTTTCGGCCTGCTGCTGGCGGCTTGCTGGAAAGGAAACTCTTCGCAATATCGCTCGGTGAATCACGATTTCGTGGTGGCGAACGGTTTGATTGGCCTCTTCTTGGGTTGGCAAGGAAGTCTGTTACTTTCGGTTTTCATCTTGCCAATCCAATTGATTTTGCGAGCGGTCGCTGTCCGCAGACCACAACTCGCACGTTGGTTGCTCGTGATGCTCAGCGTCTCCACGATGTTGTTGCTGCTGATATGGAGGCCGCTCATGAAGCAAGTCGGTGGGTTGATCGGGAAGTCGTGACTCCCAAGCCGGCTGGCTTGGCCCCATCGACTTCACCCAAAGTTCTGCCAGCCAGGAACTTTCCTCAATAACGCTGTCAAACTTTGCCGAGTATAACGGTTGGTCGGACCTGCCTTCGGAAGGTAGGTGCCTGGATGTTTGGTCGCAAGCTGGCTGTCGCGGCAGCCGTAGGGAGCGGGCTTTGGCTCG
>CAIJTL010001699.1 GCA_903823545.1 uncultured Planctomycetaceae bacterium | reverse complement strand
CGCGTATTCGATGACCTTCTTCGCACGCGGTGTTTGCGGGAGCTTGCCCATCGTGACCATGTCTGGCCCTGACTGGACGATCTTTTCGACTTCAAGCCGAATTTTGCGGAGGTCGACATCGAGTCGCTTGAGCACGTTCGCGGCGACGCCGGAGCCTTCTTTCACCAAACCGAGCAGAACATGTTCGGTTCCGATGTATTCGTGATTGAAGCGTTGAGCTTCTTGATTGGCCAATTGCATGACCTTGCGAGCCCGGTCGGTAAATCGCTCGTACATTCCGTTTCTCCTCGGCTTTCGCGTGACAGCGTTGTGCTCTCATCGCGGTGTTTCGTGTTCCAGATTCCGTTCCGGTCTTGTGGCTTCGTTCTTCTACGGTCAAAGAGTGTAGGTTGTGAATTTCACTCGGAGGGGACCACAACCACCAAAATTGGCAGTCACCCACCGGGTTGCATTGCCTGCGCCAGTGAAAGCAATTTTTGAGATTGAGCGGTGCTCCCCTGAAAATCCTGACGTCAAACAAGGCTCAAACACGCAAGTATTCCGTGCTATCGACGATTGCCCCTGTCGTCGTACCGGCCAGACCACTTAAGAACTTGCGTCGAGATCTTCAGTAAAACTGCCGACCCCGAACGCGCGCGGAGTGTAGTAGTGCCCCGAAAGTGCGGCAAGGTAGGCATTTTGATCGAATCGTTTGGGATGGCAGCGACGCGAGAGTCAGCCATTGGATTGATTGGTTCGCCAAGCAATGAAAAGCAACCGCCGATCGTAGGACGTGCCGTGATGCTTGGCCGCAATTTGGCGAAATCCGAGTGCTTCTTGCAATTTCGTCAAACTCACGTGACTGCGATCGCGTGCCAAATCGAACTCATTGAACAGATGCGGAAATAAAAGAGCCCCGGCATTTTCAAAAATGCCGGGGCTCTTTCGTTGGTGGCAGAAATTCTTTCTGACAAAGTTCAACTCTGACCTGAATGGGGCTCCGTTCGTACCTGCACTTGAAGTGCGCCGAGCATCTTGGTGATCTGCTCTTCCTTGCGGTTGATATTGAGGACGTTGTCCAACACAAACGCGCGTGGCTCGTTTGTCGGATGGAGAATCAGGCGGCCCGATCGGAGCAGCATGTACTCGAAAACGTCGTTGATCTCTTTGCTGATTCGCAAATTCGGTGCGGAGAAACGTTCGAGGTCGCTCAAGAAGCCGTGGTGGTGCATCAGTTCGTTGGGGCGGACTTCCCAGTAATCAAACCGAGCCATCATCCACACGATGAGGTACAGCACGCTCATCAATGACGCGAACAAGAAGTAGAACGAGGTGTTTGCCCAAGGTTTCAGTTGCTTGAAGAAGCCGGAGACAAAAGGGACCAAGTCGGGATGAAACGTGAAGAGCAATGTCAGCCCCATGCCAACAGCGACAAAGCCAAAGAACAGAGTCAGCGACGTCGTGCGAGGGAAGTCGAACGAGATCACGACGAGATTGGCGGCAGTCAGCAACAAGAACGCGAGCGAAACCACCTGCGCACCACGATTTTCTGGCGAATCTCCGGCGAACAACAACATGTAGAAGCCCGCAAGCAGCGAGGCGATGAAAGTGGGATACAAAAAAACGATCTTCGGATACGCCACGAGGTAGATCGAAGTTGGAGCGTCATCAGCATCGCTGTTGGGAGGTCCGCTCGATTGAGTCAGCGGCGGCGCGACCCCCGCTTGAACGATTGGCGGGACAGGATTGGCCGACAAAGAATTGTTTGGATTGTCTGTGCTCATGGTTGTGTCTTGTGGAAGTGAATCAGGTGACGAGTCAGAAATGCTCCGCAGTCCAAGTTTGGGCTGCGGCAGACGAGTTCACATTCTTCGCCATCGG
>CAIJTL010001698.1 GCA_903823545.1 uncultured Planctomycetaceae bacterium | reverse complement strand
TCCCGAAGAGTTGTTCGCCGAATTTCAATACACGCCGATCGCCTCAGCCTCGATTGGGCAAGTTCATCAAGCGCGGCTCAAGTCCGGTCAGCTCGTTGCCGTGAAGATTCAGCACCATGACATCGAAGACCGCATTCAGCGCGACTTGCACATCATGGAGGGACTGGCCGAACTGCTAGAGAAGCATGTGACTGAGTTTCGTGCTTACAAACCTGCGGCGCTCGTTCGTCGCTTTCGGCGAACGCTGATGCAGGAGATGGATTTCGCGGTCGAGCGGCGGAACATCGAATCGTTTGCCAATCGGTTTGCCGATGACGAGACCGTCCATTTCCCCGCCGTCTATCCAGAGTTTTGCAGCCGGCGCGTGCTGACGATGGAGCTGATTGACGGGATTCCTGGGACCGATCACGCTCGTCTCGCCGCGTCTGAATACGACCTCAATGAGTTCGCTCGGCGTGCCGCAAATATGTACGTGAAGATGATCTTCCACGACGGCGTGTATCATGCCGATCCGCATCCGGGGAACTACATGGTCATGCCGGGAGGCGTGGTCGGAGTACTGGATTGCGGCATGATTGGTCGGCTGGACGAATCGCTTCGTGAAGACTTTGAAGCACTCATCTTGTGCTTTGTCGATCAAGACGCGCGCGAGTTGTCGAATCTTGTCGTGCGTCTTGGCTCCGCGCCGTCGAACCTCGACTTCGATGCGTTGCGGGCGGACGTCTCGGAATTCGTGAGCGACTACGGCAACCAGCCTCTCAGCGAGTTCGACCTGAGCGGCGCGCTCACGGAGATGACCAGCCTCATTCGCCGCTATCACATCGCACTCCCGACGGAGGCCGCGTTGCTCTTGCGGACCTTGGTGATCTTGGAGGGAAGCGCACGGCAACTCAGCCCGCAGTTCAGCTTGATTCGCGTGATTCAAACTTACTACCAGCGAGCCAGCTTAAAGCGGTTCATGCCGCAAAAGTTTCTGCGAAAGGCCCGACGATCTTACCGCGATTGGGATCGCTTGTTCGTTTCTCTTCCAAGCGATCTCTCTGACTTGCTGCGCCGCTTCCGAAACGGCTCGTTGGAAATTCATCACGAGCATCGCCGCTTGGAGACGACGATCAATCACCTTGTGGTCGGCATCCTTGCCGCCGCCCTGTTTCTCGGCTCGGCCAATCTCCTGAGCAGTCACACCGCCCCGCTGATCTTCGGCGTGTCGGTGCTGGGACTACTTGGAATTCTAACTGCGGTCTTCCTTGGTATCAGGCTGCTCCGGATCATTCGTCGCGAGAACGGTGATAACGGCAACACGTGAAAGCGATCGCGCACTCAGTGGCTATCCGAGAGCTCTGAAATCGGGAGGGCGAGGCTCCTGCCAAGCCGTGTCAGTCTTTAGATATCAACCGTAGTAGCGGCTCGGCAGGAGCCCGCGGCAAGCCAGTTATTCAATTTGGGTAATCGCACGACAAACTAACCCGAAGCGCAAGTTTTGAAGTTGCGCAGTTCGGTCACCGTGATTGAAACTGGTATTGCAGAAAAACGAGT
>CAIJTL010001697.1 GCA_903823545.1 uncultured Planctomycetaceae bacterium | reverse complement strand
GTTTGCCGCATTACGTCATGGTCCCAGCCAGACGTGTAACCCTCGTTATCATCCGACTGGTAGTTTCCCAAGTTCGTTAGGTCCATGCGTTTTTCACCAACCAGGAGCGTATACGATGTCCCGTCCGTGATGTTCGCCGTCGTGATCGGGCCTTGCGAGCCCCACTTTTGGTTGGCCCCTGTTGCAATAATCACTCCGTTGTTTTCAGCATTGCTTCCCGCGTAGTCGATCGGCGCGTGGGGGAAGGTTCCTGCCGGTGCGTACCAGTTGCCTGTCGGCGGAAGCGCCGTGGCCGAGCGACGTGACGGGCAAAAGTACGGAATGATCGGAGTTTGGATTGCAAATTGTTGGCGAGCGGCATCCGTCGTTCCGCTGCCTCCTTTCCAAACGGATTGTTGCTCCATGAACGCCAGAATTTGGTAAGCCCATCCGCAGCGTTGCAGAGGTGCTACCGCCGGCTTACCGCTATCCGTGAAGTCTGGTGGGTACGTCCAGCTCACTCCACCGCTTGGGAAGTATTTGTAGACTTCCAAATGATTGTGAAACGCAATTCCCATCTGCTTCAGATTGTTTTTGCACTGCGATCGCCGAGCAGCTTCGCGAGCTTGCTGGACCGCAGGCAAAAGTAGAGCAATCAGGATCGCGATAATCGCGATCACCACCAGTAGCTCAATCAACGTAAACCCATGTCGCTTCAGGAAAGACTTGCGAGCATTTAGAGTTTGAATCACAGCAAACCTCTGAGTCAAATCCAACGATTATTGTTACAAAAACAGCCTCCCTATTTGGGGTCGATCAGTCTACGGAAATCAATTTCGAATACCAGCGTCCGTGGCAATTAGCCTCCACAACCGAGCAGGGCAATGCAATCGCGGACAAAGAATAAATCGATGCGGTTGGCCAACGCTACGAAAGCTAGACGGTCGCATAAAGGCATCGAGAAAGACGTTCTCGAAACCTTCGTATTGTCTGTAGGATGCCGACCTTGGTGACGACACTGCTCCGCAGTTTTTTATCAGTAGAAGGTGGCATCCGTGAAAATTGCTTTGGCGCAACTCAATCCGACAGTGGGTGATCTTCGCGGAAATGCAGAACTCGTTAAACAAGCTGCCGAAAAGGCTCTCGCTGCTGGGGCTGATTTGCTGGTTACTTCCGAGTTGGTCATCAGCGGCTATCCCCCCAAAGATCTGTTGCTGCGAGAAGGCTTTGCTCACTCGTGCGATCGAGTCGTCAGCTCACTCGCCAAAGAGTTGCCTCAAGATCTCGGTGTGTTGGTCGGTCATCCGACGCGCTGGGGTGTTCCTGATGGGCGGATCGCGAACGCGGCGACGTTGTTATTCAATGGGGCGGTTCGTGACACAATTCATAAGACCCTGCTACCCAATTACGACGTCTTTGATGAGCAACGCTATTTTCGCCCAGCGGGAAGAGTGTCACCGATCGAGTTCGGCGGCTTGAAGCTTGGTGTTCATATTTGCGAAGACGCTTGGTACGGCGAACCGCGAACTTCCTATCATGAGCAACCGCTGCAACAGTTTGATCCTGTTGCCGATTTAGTTTCCGCCGGCGCAGAAGTATTGATCAATCTTTCCGCGAGCCCGTTCGAAAAGGACAAGCCGCACCGCCGATTGAATCTTCTCCACCGACATGTCTCGAAGCATCACAAGCCGTTTGTCTTCGTGAACCAAGTGGGAGGGAATGACGATCTGGTCTTTGATGGCAACAGCTTGGTCCTGAACGCTGCTGGCGAAGTGAGCGAGCAGCTCGCACCGT
>CAIJTL010001696.1 GCA_903823545.1 uncultured Planctomycetaceae bacterium | reverse complement strand
TGCGGTCATCGTCGCCGAATGCTGGACCCCGATGTACGCCTCCTGGCTTTCAACGGTCCCCGATCCGGTCGAGACGCGAAGACAAATTGAGGCTCGCATCCCGTTTGAGCATCGCATGACTAGCTGCGAGGAAATTGCCAACACGGTCGCGTTTCTATTGTCGCCGCGATCAAGCCACACGACCGGACAGCTGATTCATGTCGATGGCGGCTACGTTCATCTCGATCGAGCGTGTCTGTCATCCGAATGAACCGAGCGTTATCGTGACCGACTCGAAAGGAAACCCCAATGTCTGAACCAACCGCATCGCCAGAATCATCAACGCCTTCCGCAAAAGACGATCTGAAACTTGCACTGAAGGCGTTTCGCAAACGGCTCAAAGTGACTCGTCTTGATGACGAATCTCGTCTCGGTTACGGCCCCATGTCCGGCGGAGGCAAGTCGAGCATCGTCGCCATCCAACCGCCAAATCAGTACCCCAAGTCTGTGTGGGAAGAACTCGTCGCGCAAGGCAAGTTGAAATACTCTGGAAACGGCATGTATGAATTGATCGAGCAATAGGCGCGGCACGCCAGGGGCCGAATTAACCAACCCCACTGAGCCGGGCACCCGTAGGGTCGCAGTGCATTCCGGCCTCTGCGCTACGCCACGCTTCACTCGAAACAATGAACGCCGTAGTGCAAAAGCCTGCGAGCCACTGAGGCAAGCTCAGTGGGGGGACCTCTTTGGGACATCGTTGAATCAGAAACGGAGGATTCGTTGACCACGAAATGGACAACATGGTCTGAGCTCCCTTGGGTCGCGCGTGGCGAAGTCGGCACGGCAGTGCAGTTGTGTGATCGACTTATTCAGTCCGCGTTGAAATCAGACAACTCGGCGAACTTTTTGCAGGCCGAATTACCCGAGCTTGCGACCGAGTTCACCGTGCAATGGGTCGCCGTTTGGAAGCGTTCGCCTGAGTGGGAACTGGTCACGGAATGTGGTCGACATACTTGGGCACAGGCTCCGTTTCGATTTTTTGATGCTGTGCTCGAACGTGAAGCGGCGGGATTCTTGCCGACGGCGGCCGAGCTTGATGGTTGGTCGGTGATCGTGTTGCCGTTACCACCGACTGCAGACGGTCAGCCGCGATTGTTGGCGATGGCCGGTCGGCGATTGGACGCAGATGAACTGCCTGTGGCTACCGCTGTCGCGCGAGTGCTCGGATACAGCCTCTGCTTGTGTGAGCGTCTGGCTCAACAATCGCGACGTGCAGACAAACTGCGAAACACGTTGGCGATCGCCGCGACGTTTGCGGGTGCTCCTGATACCTCGACATTGTTGGAATCAATCGCGAAGGCCGCGACGAGATTGCTGGACTGCGATCGGTCGAGCATCTTTATTTGGGATCGCGAGCGTCATGAAGTCGTCGCTTGCCCGGCACTCGGCATGGAAGGTGGGACGCTCCGCATTCCCGATAACGTGGGGATTGTCGGACAAGTGATTCAGACTGGCGAAGCGATTCGCGTTGATGACGCTTACGCTGAGCCACGCTTCAACAAAGCAGTCGATAAGGCGAGCGGCTACCGCACACGCAACTTGCTGGCCGTGCCGTTGCTTGATGCGGAAGGCAAACGAATCGGCGCGTTCGAGGGGATCAACAAGCTCAACGGGCCGTTCGACGCTGATGACGAAGAGTCGCTGACTCAACTTGGCATTCAAGCGGCCGTCGCACTGGCGAGCACTCGCGAGCGAGAAAACTTGCTGCGACGCAATCAGCAACTCACCGATCAAGCTGCTTCGCAAATTCAAATCGTCGGCGAAAGCGCGGCGATTAAGACGCTGCGAGGAACCGTGAATCGACTCGCTCAAACTGAGCTTCCTGTTTTGATCCTCGGTGAAAGCGGCACAGGTAAAGAGGTCTTTGCTCAAGCGTTGCATTATCACGGCGCGCGAGCCAAGCAGCCATTCGTGGCAGTGAATTGCG
>CAIJTL010001695.1 GCA_903823545.1 uncultured Planctomycetaceae bacterium | reverse complement strand
AGTGGGGTTTGCGCCAGACTCGGCAACCAACTGACACCCTGAGATCAAACACGCAGAACCGACACCTTCAGCTTTGGAATTCCGACACCACCGTTCCCAAATACTCGTCGTTCAATGCAGGCGTTTCGGCTAAACTCGGCCCAACACGTTTCACGAGATCAAGACCATGAGCACGACCATCGATACGACCGCTTTCGACAAGGGAACCGATCCGATCCTCGAATTCTTCACGGTGGATCAAGCGCAAGCGATTGTCAATTTCCGGGGCAATGCTCAATTGCAGGCACGCATTGAAGAACTGGCTGGTAAGTCCAACGAAGGTGACCTGTCGCCGGAAGAACTGGCTGAGTACGAAGGCTATGTAAAAGCCAACAAGTTCATTGCCATTCTTCAGGCCAAAGTCCGCAAACTCCTGTCTCGATCTGCATGATGGATGCCAAGACGAAACGCCACATCCGGGAACGAGCCGACCATCGGTGCGAGTATTGCCACTTGCACCAGGACCAGTCCCCATTGGTTCCACTGCAACTCGAACACGTCGTTCCGAAAAAACATGGAGGCACTGACAACGAAGACAATCTTGCCCTCGCCTGTATCGACTGCAATCTGGCCAAGCCGAGCAATCTGACAGGCATTGATCCCGAAACTGGCCACGTCACATTGTTGTTTCACCCACGAAATCAGATTTGGTCTGATCATTTCGAACGTCGCGGCCTATTGATCCTTGGAAAAACCGAAGTCGGGCGAACGACGGTGAGAGTTTTGAATATGAATTCCGACGAGCAAATCCAACTACGAGATGTCCAACGCGGACAGTGATTCGTGAGCCTATCTTGAGGAGTTGAAGTCATGAGCCAAACGCTGGAAGCTACCTTCGATGGGACGGTCTTTCGTCCCACGGAAGCTGTTGAGCTCAAGTCCGACACACGCGTGCGATTGATTGTCACCGACCAATCGACGGCAGATGTCTTTGATGAATGGCAAGCACTGTTGACCGTCAACAAAGAGGACGATTGCGCGGCGGTCCAGCAAGCCCTGGATGAAATGGATGCGGGAGATCACGGCACTTCATGGAAAGATTTTGACATCGAGTTTCGCCAGAAACATCTCATCAACTGAAGCGAGATCTTCGTAAGACCTGACCCCGGATCGCAGAGGAGACGTTGCCATGCAAGCCATTCGAGTTCGCCAGCGATTGAATTCCGAGACACTCACGCTGCCTCAATTGCGGCCGTTCGTTGGTCGAGACGTTGAGATCGTGGTTTCCGATATGTCGCCTACCAGTGAAGTCACGTCGGAGAGTTCGCCAAATCATTCTCCATTAGCTGGGTCGGTGTTGTGGTACGACGACCCTTTTGGGCCAGCCGTTCCCGCTGAAGAGTGGGAGGCAAATCAGTGATCGTCATCGACACCCACATTTGGATTTGGTGGGCCTCGGAACTGCCAGACTTGAAGCCGCGCTATCGGGAACTCCTCGAATCAAACCGGAGTGGCGGGTTGGGGGTGAGTGTCATCTCCATCTGGGAAATCTCCAAGAAGTATCAGCTTGGAAAGCTGGGCCTGAATCGATCATTTGACGTTTGGCTGAAAGATGCCTTAGCGTTGCCCGACCTCCGGCTGGTGGATCTCAGCCACGAAATCTTAGTGGAGTCGACTCGATTGCCGGACGGGTTCCGCAGCGATCCTGCCGACGAAATCATCGTCGCGACGGCGAGAATGTTAAACGTCCCGCTGCTCACCGCAGACGAAAAACTGTTGAACTACGAACACGTCAGTAAACTCACCTAACATACCCTTTCCGTTTTTGACGTTCGGAATTTTTCACACTCAAACAATCATGGCCACGATGGCATCAAAACGCTGTTACTACGAAGTGCTGACGGTTACGAAGACCGCCAGTGATGATGAGATCAAGAAGGCTTACAAGAAGCTGGCTTTGGCGAATCACCCGGATCGTAATCCTGGCGATCAATCGGCCGTCGATCGCTTCAAGGAGGCGGCTGAGGCATTTGAAGTGCTCAGCGATGCGGACAAGCGGGCTCGCTATGACCGCCATGGCCACGAAGGTGTTTCGGGACGTGGTCACGCTGGCGGAGGCTTCCAAGACGTCGGCGATATCTTCGACATGTTCGGCGACCTCTTTGAAGGCTTCGGCTTCGGAGGCGGTCGTCGTCGAGGAGGTGCTGGCGGACGCCGAGCGACTCAAGGGGACAGCCTCAAGACAGAACTGACGATCGATCTGCTCGAAGCAGCGAAGGGTTGCACGCAGCCTGTTGAGATCAAGCGACGAGAACTTTGCGGCACGTGCAGCGGTTCCGGAGCAAAGCCTGGGTCTTCAGCGGCGACGTGCGATTACTGCAAAGGGCATGGCCAAGTCGTTCAGTCGCAAGGCTTCTTTCGAGTCCAAACAACTTGTCCCGCCTGTCGCGGCGAAGGGAAGATCGTTCGCGACAAGTGCGGTGATTGCGGTGGCTCAGGACGCAACAGTGAAAAGGTCAAGTTGGAAGTTCGAGTTCCACCAGGTCTCGATAACGGCATGCAACTTTGCCTGCGAGGTGAAGGAGAGCCGGGACTCAACGGTGGTCCGCGCGGCGATTTGTATGTTGAGATTCACGTCAAAGAGCATCATCTCTTTGAACGCGACGAGCAGAACTTGATCTGTCATGTGCCGATCACTTACTCGCAAGCGGTCCTGGGAGCTGAGGTCGAAGTCCCGACACTCGATGGCAAGCAGATGCAAGACATTCCCCCTGGCACACAGTCAGGCGAAGTCTTCCGCATTCGAGGCGGCGGGATGCCCGACCCACGTGGTGGTCGAACGGGTGATCTGCTCGTCGAGGTCCATATCGAAGTTCCCAAGAAAGTTTCGGACGAACAACGCGAAGTGTTGCTGAAGCTGGCCGAAATCGAGAAAGCCAATGTCAGCCATCACCGCTCAACCTTCTTCGACAAACTCAAAGACTGGTTCACCGGAGAAACGAGCAACTAAAGGGGCCGCATCAATGTTTGGGTGGGACGCCATGAGGCTTCGCGAAGGAAGTGGACGAGGTTTACGCCCTTCGATGACTCAGGGTATGCCACCCACCAGAAAAACGATCAACTAGCTCGCGGATTGGCCGTGGGCAGAGTTAAGTTCCATAAGATTGTCCTTCTTGCAAACTCAAAATCATGACTGACGAAACCACAACTCCCAACAAGACCGAGGCCAACGTGCCAGACAATTCCACAACCCCAGACACCGAAGTCGAAGCGCCGATCGGTGAAACGCTCGATATGGCGTTCCTCGCGTTGCAAGCTGAACGCGATCAACTCTTCGAGACGCTCGCTCGTTCGCAAGCGGAGTTCGACAACATCCGTAAACGGCAGCAACGCGAAGCGGAACAGGAAGCGAAGTATCGAGCGATGCCGATCATCCGCGACATCCTTCCCGGTCTCGACAACATGCGACGCTCGCTCGAAGCGGCTAACAAGGGTGGCAAGCTTGACGACCTGACAAAGGGTGTCGAAATGACGCTCAAGCAATTCGAGGAATTGCTGGCTCGCTTCAACGCGGTCCCAATTCCAGGAGCAGGAACGCCGTTCGATCCGAACCTGCACCAAGCGATCTCACAGGCTCCATCTGCCGAACATCCGCCGATGACCGTGCTAATGGAAGTCGAAAAGGGCTATGTCATGCACGATCGAGTAGTGCGGCCCAGCAAAGTGATCGTCTCGATTGCTCCGCAGTCGTAATTTCGTAGAACGGGTCTCCAGGCCCGTTAGCTCAGCAAGCCACGCAGAACGGGCCTGGAGGCCCGATCTACTCTGATTCATCACGCAGCGCGTGATTGCGATTTTGGAACCAACGATGCCAACTTACGATTACAAGTGCACTGCCTGCGATCACACGTGGGAATTGTTCCAATCCATCAAGGCCGAGCCCGAAAAGAAGTGCCCAGAGTGCGGCAAAAAAAAGGCGCAGCGTCTGATTGGTGCTGGTGCCGGGCTGATCTTCAAAGGCTCTGGGTTCTATATCACCGACTACCGGAGCAAGTCGTATTCAGACGCCGCCAAGGCGGACACGACGAAAAGCGAGTCCTCTTCCAAAAGTGAATCGAGCAAGAGCGAATCGAGTTCGACCAAGTCCGAAAGCTCGTCGACAAAGTCGTCCGATTCCGGCGGATCGAAGAGCAAGTCGAAAGAATAGTGGTCGTCCGCCATTCGTGTTGAACCATGTTGCGCACGTGGTTCGCGTGCGATACATGTCGCACGCGAGCCGCGTGCGACATGTTTTCAGGCCAACGCTTTGCATTCGGCTGGGTGTCTCATTTCGCGCCCACACCATTCGGCCTCCCCCTTCCGCCCTCCTCCCTCCCGACTACAATCCCGCCTTCAAATCCCTGGCTGAGAACCACAATGACACAACGTCGAATCCTTGTGACGGCCGCGTTGCCGTACGCGAACGGGCACATCCACATTGGCCACTTGGTCGAGTACATCCAGACGGACATTTGGGTCCGCTTTCAAAAGCTGCGAGGTAACCGTTGCGTTTTCGTTTGCGCGGACGACACGCACGGCACGGCAATCATGATTCGTGCTCGGCAAGAAGGACGTTCCGAAGAGGCGCTCATCGCTGATATGCGAGCCGCTCACGTTCGCGACTTCGCCGGGTTCGACATCGGTTTCGACAACTACGGCAGCACGAACAGCGAAACAAATCGCGAGCTCTGTCACCAGCTTTGGGCCGAGCTGCGCAAGGGTGGCTACATCAACGAACAATCGGTGACGCAGCTCTACGATCCGAAGGCCGGAACATTCTTGGCCGATCGTTTCGTCAAAGGGACGTGCCCCAAGTGCAGCGCGACGGACCAATACGGCGACAACTGTGATAAGTGCGGCTCAACTTACTCGCCAGCGGATTTGATCAATCCGACCAGTACGCTGTCGGGAGCAACACCTGAACTCCGTTCGGCCGACCATCTCTTCATCAGCATCGAGAAGCTACACGGCTTCCTCGAAGAGTGGACGCAATCGGGCGAGCACCTGCAAAGCGAAGTGGCCAACTACCTCAAAGGACATTTTCTTGGCGAACCGCTGCGCGATTGGGACGTCTCTCGTCCTGCTCCGTATTTCGGTTTTGAGATCCCTGATTGCCCTGGCAACTATTGGTACGTCTGGTTCGACGCCCCGATTGGCTACATGGCCTCAACGATGGAATGGTGCCAAAAGAACGGCGAAAACTTTGCAACGTGGTGGCGGCCAGATGCCGATTGCGAAATCCACCATTTCATTGGCAAAGACATCACTTACTTCCACACGTTGTTCTGGCCAGCGATGTTGAAGGCATCGGGTTGCAAGTTGCCGACGAAGGTTCATATTCACGGCTTCTTGACGGTTGGCGGCGAGAAGATGTCGAAGTCCAAAGGGACGTTCGTGCAAGCGACGTCGTACTTGAAGCATCTCGATCCAGCGTACCTGCGGTACTACTACGCTTCGAAGCTCGGCTCGCGACTGGATGACCTCGACCTGAGTCTTGATGAGTTCGTTGATAAGACGAACAAACAACTCGTCGGCGGTGTTGTGAATATCGCGGCTCGCACGGCCAAGTTCGTTGGCGGCCAGACGCTGTGTGAAACTTATCCCGCCGACGGTGGCTTGTT
>CAIJTL010001694.1 GCA_903823545.1 uncultured Planctomycetaceae bacterium | reverse complement strand
TCTGCTCCATCTCAACGGTCTATGGGCTCGTGGATGCCGGCAAGCTCGTTGCTTATCGCATCGGCTTGGGTCGCGGTGCCCTCCGTATTGCGGAGAGCGACCTTGCGACCTTCTTGGAAACTTGCCGGACGCAAAAGGTCGAGGGAGTCTGCAAGCTCCCTCGACCTCGTTTGCGACATATCCGTCTCTAGCTGGTGGCACGCGTCGCTTGTTCCAACATGAACTTCGGCGACTGAGCGAGATGTTGATACACCGAAGCGACCATTGCGGGATTGGAGTGTCCCATCAGCACGCCGACCGTCACGGGATCAACGCCCGTTTGCAGCATGCGGGTCGCATAGCCATGCCGGAAGTCGTAGAGCGCGTACTTGAGTCCCGTCCGATCACGCAGGCGGCACATCAAACAATTGACCGCGCTAGTCGTCCACGGTGCACCTTGGCTCGTCCTCAGCAAGGGGCCAGTCGGATGTTGCTTGGCAAGCCGTTGAAAAATCTCCCAAGCCTCACCGGGGAGATAGACGACACGCACTTTCTTCTTGCCTTTGGACTGCTTCAACGAAAACACCAAACGATGATTCTTCGCATCAAGGTGATGGGCTTCGGCTCGGATCAATTCCTGCGGCCGGGCTCCCGATAGCCACGCCAAATTCAGCAAGTCTCGGTGCTGTGGCTTTTGCGCGGCTGCCAGCAATCCTCGGAATGCCTCTGGCGTGACGGGATTCTCCCGTTGCTCGGCGGCGGGGACTTCAAGCTGAGCAATGGGACTACGTTCCAAGTAACCCTGCTTCGTGGCCCAATCAAAACAGCGTTTCACCGAGCGGAGGTAATTCCGCCGCGATGTCTTGGACAGCGTGTAGCCATCGACCCATGCTTGGACGTGATGCGGCCGAAGGTCTGCGGCCGAGAGGTTCGGGTACTTGCGTGCGAACCGCTCCAAGCGGTAGTGAAACCAGCCGTAGGTTCCGGCGGAACGATTCCGCTGCAACCAATGCAGGAACTCGTCGATGATCGCGACCACCGAGTCCGACTGCATCACCGGCTGTTGTTGTTGCGCCGCCGCGAGCAGTTTGGCGTAGCGATCAAACGCCTCGGCCTCGTTGGGGCCAAGGTTGTGTTGCTTACCGTTGAGGGTGACGTACCACAGGCCCCGATGGGGGCGATACCACGGCTTCGGAAACTTCTTCATGATGAACCTCCCGCGTTCGAGATGAGACCCGAAACGAGCTGAGAGGTTCGGGCCTCTACCAGGAATGACTTCTGGCAGAGGCGTTTTCTGTGACAAAATCTGTGACAAACGATTTTTTAAGAAACGACCATTGTCGTAACTCATTGTCTGTCAATGTACACCCCGCTGGGCTCGAACCAGCAACCTTCGGTTCCGTAGACCGAAGGACCGATTCCGTAATCACTGATGAGGTCGGAAGATCGGGAAACTCTCTGAATTCAGTTGCACCGAAAGTTGCAACCGATGTTGTGGATAATGATTACGAACGGTTGATAGAGGCGGGGGAAACGGACCCCGAATTGGCTCGGCTTGTGAGTGCGTGGCCGACGTTGTCGGCGATGGTCAAGCGGATGATTCTCGCGGCGTTGGATGCGAGCCAGGGGCAAGGTTCCTGAGAGACTTAGCTGCTCTAACTGTCGAATCGATCAAGAAGTTTGCATCTCGAACCACAAATGACGAAAGTCATTCGTGGGCCATGAGATGCCGACAGGTTTTTGCTTCGCTCGTGCTGCCTCGATTGCTCTTGCTTGGTCGCTCTGTTGCAAAATTACGGAGTTCGGGGCGTTCACAAGAGTTGCGCCGTGCTTGGGTTAGTGGATTGAGGGCAGCGGGAGTCCTAAACGGGGGGAGGGGGTGTTGGAAACCCCGGCTTGAAACGTCTCGTGTTGGATCATCCCTCGGCGAAACTGCTGTGA
>CAIJTL010001693.1 GCA_903823545.1 uncultured Planctomycetaceae bacterium | reverse complement strand
TTCGACGAGTCTGAAGTCACCGCGATGGTGAAGAGCGGACTCGATCGTCTGACCCAGATGCAATGCAGCGACGGCGGCTGGGGCTGGTTCAGCGGTTGGGGCGAGCACTCGTATCCGCACACAACGGCTGTCGTCGTTCACGGCTTGCAGATCGCTCACGAGAACGACGTGGCTCTTGTGCCGGGCGTCCTTGAGCGAGGCATCGAATGGCTCAAGCGTTATCAAACCGAGGAGGTCGTTCGTCTGAAGAACGCGCCGCAGAAAATCGCCAACTGGAAGGAGCACGCCGACGCCGTTGATGCCCTCGTCTACATGATTCTGATCGATGCCGACCATGCGAATGCGGAGATGTTGGAATTCCTCTATCGCGATCGAGTCCACCTCCCCGTCTACGCGAAAGCCCTCTTCGGTCTCGCTCTGCATAAGCAAAAGCAGACCGACAAGTTGACGATGATCCTGCAAAACATCGAACAGTTCCTCGTCCAAGACGACGAGAACCAAACCGCGTATCTCAAGCTACCGGAAAACTCCTGGTGGTGGAGCTGGCACGGCAACGATATTGAGGCGAACGCCTACTATTTGAAGCTCCTCTCGCGAGTCGATCCAAAGGACGAACGAGCCAGCCGCCTCGTGAAGTACTTGCTCAACAACCGCAAACACGCGACCTATTGGAATAGCACTCGCGACACCGCGACTTGCATCGAAGCGATGGCCGATTACCTCAAAGCCACCGGCGAAGACAAACCGAACCTGCAAGTCGAAGTGCTGATCGATGGCCAGCTCAAGCAAACCGTCGAGATCACGCCAGAAGTTCTCTTCAGCTTCACCAACAAGTTCGTGATCGAAGGCGAATCGCTCACAGCAGGCGAGCATGTGATCGAGTTGCGGAAGAAGGGATTGAAGTCAGTTGTCAGTGGCCCGTTGTCAGTTGAGAAGGCAGCAACTGCGACGGACAACGGACGACGGGCCACTGACAACTCCCTCTATTTCAACGCTTACCTCACCAACTTCACACTCGAAGACCACATCACCAAGGCCGGCCTCGAAGTGAAGGTCAACCGCAAGTACTACAAGTTGACTCCGATTGAGAAGCAGATCAACGTGGCTGGTTCACGCGGACAAGTCGTCAGCCAGAAGGTCGAGAAATACGAACGAGCCGAATTGGCCAACCTCGATAAACTCAAAAGCGGTGACCTCGTCGAAGTCGAATTAGAAATCGACAGTAAGAACGACTACGAGTACCTGCTGTTCGAAGACATGAAAGCGAGCGGCTTCGAGCCGGTCGAAGTCCGCAGCGGCTACAACGGCAACGACATGCACGCCTACGTCGAATTCCGCGACGAACGAGTCGCCTTCTTCGTGCGAGCACTCGGTCGTGGCAAACACAGCCTCTCCTACCGCCTACGAGCCGAAATCCCCGGAAAATTCAGCGCTCTGCCCACGAAGGCGTCAGCCATGTACGCGCCGGAACTCAAGGCGAACTCGGACGAGATCAAGCTGCTGATTGAAGATTGACGGTTAAACTGCATCGCACGATTCATGAGTGAAAGGACGACAAAATGAAAAACGCGTTCTTTTCGGTGAGTGACCTCCTGAGCCTTTATGTCGGCAGCTATCTGCTCGTCATTGAGCGTGGCGAGGGTACTGCCTTCACGACAAAGGGCTGCGTGACATTCGTTTTTCCAGGATTTCGTTGCGGTGGAAAAACTGCGGAGTTTGTCTACAGCCCTGTCTTTTGGCTCGATCAGCAAGTTCGGCAGGGCTATTGGAGTG
>CAIJTL010001692.1 GCA_903823545.1 uncultured Planctomycetaceae bacterium | reverse complement strand
TCAAGCGCGGTGTCTGCCAGACTGCCTCGAGTCGTCCAGTCGTAAAGCCCCTTGTTGTCAGCGTTCGGGCCATCGGAAATTTCCGTCGCCAGTTCACCGAAGTCGCGACCCTCTTTAATTCCGTCAACTAAGATCCTGAGCTTGGCATTGGCTTTTGTTTCGTCGCGGCGCGTGATCAGAATCTGCTGCCACTTCACTCTCGCTTTGACTTCATAATCCTTGAGATGCTGTTGGTAGTACGCGAACAAATCCTGTCGGCTGAGTTTCTTATTGCTCTTCAACCGACTGGCAATGTACTGACTCGCCATCAGCTTGTTCCGCATTTGAAGCTCGACCATCGCTAGCGATGTCCCGCAACGCTGCAATTCGCGATCAATTTCTGCCGAACTGGTGACGTTCCATTCGGTCTTGAGATCATTGAGCTTTTCTTGCAAGTGTCGTTTTGCGTAATCGTCGAAGCTCTTCTTCTGCTCCTTCTTCAGCATCTTTCGCATCGCTTCGGAGAGCAGCTTACGTTCGACGTGAGTCCGTAATTCGCGTTCAACGGTTGCATCAATGTATTTGCGAGCGTTCTCTGGCTCTTTCTCCCGAAACTGCAAGAACTGCTCATGTTGTTGAGCGTAGCGTTCCAGTAATTGCCCACGCGTCCCTTGAGCAACATCGCTGAGATTTTCGACCGCCAAATCCACAGGCGTCCTCTCGAGAATCTCCGATTCAAAGATTGGCGCGCCGTTGACGGTCGCAACGACTCGATTCCCTTCGATCCCTTTGGGGAGCGAGCTATCACCATCTTGAAACGATGTCTGAGCAACGTCGCGATCACTCGTTCGCGATCCGTCACGATCGTTCGCTTCTGCGTATGCCTCTGCCGATTTACTCACCGCACCCACTCGTCGAGGTGGCGGGGGACCAACAACAGGATTATCGACCTTGGGGCCAACACCGTCCCCCTTGCAACCAGCAATCGCCAGCAACACTGCCATAAGGAGAAGGTAGGACCGCATGAACCGCATCCTTGCGGGTTGGGAATCTGGAAATCAGACGCTCGATAAGGCTGAATCCGAAGCGACTACTTTGAGCGCTCCCTTCGGATTTCGAGTTTCAGATTTCGGGGTTTCAGAAAGGGCCGGGAGTATGCGTCGGAATCAAATCGGCTGCAACACCGTTTTCAACACGGAAAACAGGGCTTCGGCAGGCATATCCGCCGTACTTCCAAGCGACCAATAAGCCGATTTGGTATCAACAATTCGCATCCGCCCTTTGTGCCGGGAAGCAAGTCGCCGGATTTTTGAACCATCTCGATATCCGAAAACGAGCCATTCGTCTTCGCGGGAAATCCGGTCGATACCCCATGATGCAGCCATCAATTGCAGTTCACGCAGTTCAACCATCCGCTCGGCCGCCGGCGGAATCGGACCAAAGCGGTCACGCAGTTCGTTTTGCCAATCGGTCAGTTCCTCGAATGACCCGACCGCCGACAGTTTGCGATACGCTTCGATTTTCGGTCGCCCTGGTGGGACATAATCCGGAGGCAAGAAGACCGAGATCGGCAGATCGACCTGCACGTGAATGTGCTCTTTGATCGGCATCTTCTTCGCCTTGCGAACGGCGTTCTCAAGCAACTGGCAATACAGCTCATAGCCGACCGCTTCGATATGCCCGCTTTGCTCGGTGCCGAGAATATTCCCCGCTCCGCGGATTTCGAGATCCCGCATCGCGATCTTGAAGCCCGCTCCGAGTTCGCTGAACTCCTCGATCGCCTTCAGTCGCTTCGTCGCTAACGGTGTGAGCGATTTGCCATCTTCAAGCAGCAGATAGCAATAGGCCTTGTGCTTGTACCGACCGACTCGACCACGCAGTTGATGTAGATCGGCCAGCCCGTAGTTATCCGCTTGGTTGATGAAGATGGTGTTCGCGTTCGGAATATCGAGTCCACTTTCAATGATCGTCGTACTGACCAGAATGTCGATCTCGCGATTCACGAACTGCAGCATCACCGCTTCCAACTCGTGCCCAGCCATCTGGCCATGCCCGATCCCGATCCGCGCTTCAGGAACGATCCGCTGAATGCGATCAGCCATGTGCTGAATGTTGTAGACTCGATTATGGACGAAATAGATCTGCCCGTTGCGATTGAGTTCTCGCACGATCGCTTGTCGGATCAGGTCACCATCGAAACGGCAAACGCGAGTCGTCACAGCCATACGATCGACGGGAGCGGTCGTCAGGTTGCTGATGTCGCGAATCCCCAGCAGCGACATGTGCAACGTCCGCGGAATCGGCGTCGCGCTGAGCGTCAGCACGTCAACTTCGAGCCGCAAGTGCTTGAGCATCTCTTTGTGTTCGACGCCGAAGCGTTGCTCCTCGTCGATGACCAGCAACCCTAAGTCTTTGAATTTGATATCCGGCTGCACGAGCCGATGTGTCCCGATGAGCAGATCAATCGCGCCACTCGCGACCCCTTCCAGAATCTTTTTCTGTTCTCCCTTTGTCTTGTAGCGAGAGATCTGTTCGACGTTGAACGGGTACTCGGCCATCCGCTCGCTGAAGGTCCGGAAGTGCTGTTGAGCCAGCACGGTCGTCGGCACAAGCACCGCGACTTGCTTGCCAGCATCAATGACTTTGAACGCCGCACGCATCGCGACTTCGGTCTTGCCGTAACCGACGTCGCCACAAATCAGCCGATCCATCGGTCGTGTTCGTTCGAGGTCCACTTTGCAATCGGCGATTGCATCGAGTTGATCCGGCGTCTCGTCATAGGGAAACGCCGCATCGAATTCCTGCATCAAGTGCGAATCCGGCGGATGAGCAAACCCCGGCTTCGTTTCGCGAGCCGCTTGCAGTTGCAGCATGTCGGTCGCGAGGTCTTCGACCGCCTCAGCAACGCGTTGCTTCCGTTTGTTCCACGCGGTTCCGCCGATGGTCGACAACATCTGCGACGGCTTCTGTCCGCCGACATATTTCTGCACGAGATGAATCAGCGAAACAGGGACGTAAATCATCACGCGGTCGGCAAACTCAAGCTGCAAGTGCTCCTCGGTTTGATCTCCCTTCTCCATCAACTTCATGCCGCGATAGCGCGCGATTCCCTGCGCGAGATGCACGACGAGATCACCTTCGCTCAGATCAAGAAAGCTGTCGATCGCTCGCGATTCAACCCGACGTTTCCGTTTCGTATCACGAGCAACCGTCGTCCGACCGAAGAGTTCGCCATCGCTCAGGACAATGATCCGATCAGCAACCAGCCGAAACCCACGCTGGACGCGACCAACACACAAACTCAC
>CAIJTL010001691.1 GCA_903823545.1 uncultured Planctomycetaceae bacterium | reverse complement strand
TCACGCGACTTGCGCTTCGTGCCATCAAAAGATCGACCCACTCGGCTTCGCCTTCGACAACTTCGATGCCATCGGCCGCTGGCGAACGAACGAGCAAGTCGCAGGCGGCAAGGGTGATGACCCGCTCGTGAATGCCAGTGGGAAGCTCCCAGACGGCCGGGCCTATCGGAACTCAGATGAGTTCAAGCTGTTGCTGGCTCAGGATACAGATCGCTTTGCCGAAGCCTTTGTCGAACAACTCGCGACCTATGCCTTACGTCGAGTCATGACGATTGACGATGCGGGGCAAATCAAAGCCATCGCTCAAGCCAGCAAATCGGATGGCTACAAACTCAGGTCGGTCATCGAGAACTTTGTGATGTCGGATTTGTTCCAGAAGCGATGAGGTCGATATCTCGCAACGTGATCATTGCCACTCGGGTTGATGTTCTCACTGGCGGGTTGTGAGCGGTATGGCGCTAGCCACCGGTCCTCGGCAATCACCGGCGGCTAGCCGGGATTATTCACGAAGGGTGGGACAAGGTCGCGCAAGTCGCTGGTGGGCCGTCGCCAACTCAGACTACTTCCTCTCGCAGTGTGCCGCTCCGCAGTCGCTGAAGTCAGCGACCGTCGGCCCACCATTCATGGAGTTTGCTCGTCCCACCCTACCGATGCGTTGAATGATCCCGGCTAGCGCCGTGCCGCTCACGCTTCGAGTTCGTAATCCAGTTTCGTAACCACCTCTGGCCAAACAGAACTCGAACAACGCTGACTCACCGCTTCTCTGCATTGGCGATGAACGATAACCTCCGAGCCCTTGCTGCGATCAAACTGCAAAGCGGCCAACATCCACTTCATTGAGGAGCGTTCCATCTTGTTACGACCGTCTCGCAAGTTGCTGTCGATCATGTTGTCGTTGAGTGCTGCCGCTGTTGTTGGACTCGTTGAACCAACCAGCGCGAGGGCTCAACAGAAGTCGGGAGAATTGCGTTGGAAGAAGCACTCCATCAACGATCAGTCGCCTTATGAAGGCGGCGGTGCGGCGGACTTCAATGGCGATGGGAAGATCGACATCTTCAGCGGCGACTCGTGGTACGAAGCTCCCAAGTGGACCAAGCATAAAGTTCGCGATGTCCCTGCGAGCGGACCGAATCCGCATTATCACGAGGACTTCGCGGACTCACCGTTGGACGTGAATGGTGATGGCCGACCCGACATCGTGACGTGCAACTATTTCGGCAGGCGCGTGGGCTGGGTTGAGAATCCCGGAGGAGATGCCACTCAGCCGTGGATCGAGCACGAGATCGACACTCCCGGCAACATGGAGACCGGCGAATTGGTCGATATCAATGGCGATGGCAAGCCCGACTTCTTGCCGAACACCGGCAACGTTGTCGTTTGGTATGAGCTGACTCATCAGAAGCCCAAAGTCGTGTGGACCAAGCATGATCTCGGCAAGGAAGGCGCGGGACATGGCGTCGGCATGGGTGACATCAACCGCGATGGCCGCGTCGACATCATCACACCCAAAGGTTGGTACGAGCAGCCCGCTACGGCGTCAGACAAGTGGGAGTTTCACGGCGAGTTCCAGCTCGGTGCTGCGGGCGTCTTGATTCATGGTCGCGATGTCGATGGTGACAAGCTAACCGACGTCATCTGGGGAATGGGCCACGGCTTCGGTCTGTATTGGCTCAAGCAATCAACCGGCCCAGACGGCAAGCGAGTTTGGACCAAGCAAGTTATTGACGACACGTTCTCGCAGGTGCATACACAACTCTTCGCGGACCTCGATGGCGACGGCGAGCAAGAGCTGGTCACAGGCAAGCGAGTCTACGCTCACGAAGTCGAACCCGGAGCCACGGACCCGTCGGTCGTCTTCACCTTCCAGTATGACCAATCGGCTTCGAAGTGGATCAAACGCGAGATCTACAAAAGCGAGCCCGCTGCCAATGCTCCCGCTGCCGCAAAGGATCGCTGGGCGTTGAAAGACTTCCCGAAAGGCACCGCCGGTACCGGCCTGCAAATGGCCGCGATCGACATCGACGGCGATGGAGACCTCGACCTCGTCTGCCCCGGCAAGTCCGGCCTGTACTTGCTCGAAAACCTAGGGCGCTGAAGTAACTCAAAACACCTCTCATGTGATCGGTTGAATGAATCCATGAACCTGTCTCGCAGAAACTTTCTGAAAGCCAATGGCGCGATGCTGGCGTTGCCGTTCTTGCGCTCGCTGGCGGTGGGGGATGACAAGGCCACCGTCGCGGCCAAGCCGAGCAAGAAGCTCGTCATCATGTATATCCCCAACGGGATCGTTCGCCGTGGCTTCTTTCCCGGTGAAGAGAACGCGGAATTGCCGGGCTTCATCGGCGGGTTCGATGCCGACAAAACGAAGGAGCAGCGGCGCATCGCCAACTTGCCGGGCATTGCTCCGCTGAACCTGACTGCGACCATGCAGCCGCTGGCCGAGCACACCAACGACGTCACGCTGATCACGGGGTTGGAGCGAACCTACAAGAATGGCCAGGACGTGCATGCTCAGGGCGCGTCGTGCTATCTGACGAGCCTTTCGCCCGCGCAGGCCACCGCGAAAGGGATCACGCATCCCAATGGTCGAACTCTGGATCAGGTCATCGGCGATGCAGTCGGCCATGCGACGATCTTCAATACGCTGGAGATCAGCTGTAACGGCTTCACGGCGGGGAAAGAGCCGATCGAGTTCGACAACATCTCTTGGTACGGCCCGAACAAGATCGCCCCGTCGATCCGCGATCCTCAGAAGCTCTACGACCGGCTGTTCCTGCGCGACAGCTACCGGAATCATGTGGCCGATGTCACGGACCTCGTGCTGGCCGATGCCAAGACGCTGTCGAAGAAACTGGCTCGCGATGACCGTGAAACGATGGGCCGCTTCATGGAGATGATTCGCGACATCGAAGTCCGCATCGAGAAGATGAGCAAGCTGTTGGCCAGTGTGGAAGTGAAGGTTCCCAAGAACGAAGTCCTGCCGCGCGGCGACTACATCCGCTTGCAGATTGACCTCATGCTGCTGGCCTTCCAAATGGGGATCACGAACGTCAGCACGTTCATGATCGGCCCCGAGCGTTGGGATGCGACGCTCATGTACGAAGGGGTCTTCGACAAGCCGGTGCAGCACCACAACATGACTCACAACCAGAAGGGCGATGGTTACAAGGACGTGCAAAAAATCGACATCTTCCACATGCAGCAATACGCCTACCTGCTGCGGAGGATGAAGGAACTGAAGGAGTTCGACGGCAGCACGATGCTGGACAACTCGCTGATCACCTACGGCGCGGGCCTGGGCGATGGAGCGACGCATCAGTTTTATGACTTGCCGATGATCGTCGCCGGCAAAGCCCAAGGCCGGATCAAGCAAGGTCGTCACATCAAGATGAAGAGTGGCACGCTGAACTCAAATCTGTGGCTGACGGTCGCGCAGTTGATGGGCCTGGAGATCGAGTCGTACGCCGACAGCACTGGCGTTGTTTCTGATCTGTGGACGTAATGAAGTGAGCGGCAAGGCGCTAGCCGCCAGTGTCGGCAAAAAGTACCCGCGACTAGCGCCTTGCCGCTCACAGGACACGATGTTCAACACGAATTGTGGCGAGCCCAAATTGGATGAACCACCTTCAAAGGATGAATGATGTTTTCACGAAGGAATCTCGTTTATGCCAGAACGATCTCGCAATTGTTGGCGGTCGTGATGACTTTCGGCTGGACTCTTCCGTCGTATGCCGATGCCACGGCGGTGAGTTCGCAGCCGACGCATCCGGTGCTGATTCGCAATGAGCACGGGCCGTTATTACGAGTCGTTATCGAAGCAACCGAACCGAAGGACCTGCGAGTCAACTCGCTGTCGTTCAAACTCGACGGGACCGACGATCTTGGCGATCTCGATTCGCTCACGCTGTTTTCGACCAGCGACAAACTAGAGTTCTCTGCAGCAACTCCGTTTGGTGAACCGGCCAAGCCTGCGGCAAACATCACGTTTCGCGGCGAGCGAACTTTGGCCGCCGGAACGAATGTGTTCTGGTTGTCGTGCCAACTGAAGCCAACGGCGAACTTATCGCATCGAGTCGCGGCCATATGCTCCGCGATCGAGACCACGACCGGCACTTTGACTCCGCGAGATGATTCTCCGGGAGCGAGCCACCGGATCGGCGTTGCACTCCGCAGACACAAAGACGACGGCGTTCACACTTATCGAATTCCCGCTCTGACGACGTCAGCCAAAGGGACGCTGTTGTGCGTGTACGACATGCGGCGACGCATGGGACGCGATCTTCAAGAAGACATCGACATTGGCCTAAGCCGCAGCACGGACAGTGGGCGAACTTGGGAACCGGTGCGCGTCATTATGGACATGGGCGAATTCGGTGGCCTTCCGCAGGATCAAAACGGTTGCAGCGATCCCGGAATCATCGTCGATCACCAAACCGGAGAAATCTTTTGCTTCGCCGTCTGGATGAACGGCAAACCGGGCAAGCATCAGTGGAACGGCGACGGCTCAGAGCCAGGCTTCGAGATCGGCAAGAGCGCCCAGCTTCTGATGGTCCGTTCGCGCGACGATGGGCTCACTTGGTCGAAGCCAGAGAACCTGACTCGCACGCTGAAGCAGGAAGCGTGGTGGCTGTTCGCTCCCGCGCCGCAGCAGGGAATTCAACTCGCCGACGGCACGCTCGTGATGCCCTCGCAAGGACGCAACGAGAAAGGCCAAGAGTTCTCGACCATCATAACCAGCCGCGATCACGGTACGACTTGGACGGTCGGCACTCCGGCCTACGTCAACGGCAGCGAATGCCAAGCGGTACAACTCGGTGACGGATCGCTGATGCTCAACATGCGAAACGACGCCGAACGATTTCGAGCGATCTTCACGACACGCGACCTGGGCAAGACTTGGCAACCGCACGCGACGAATCGTAACACGCTCATTGAACCGAACTGCAACGGCAGCCTGTTGCGAGTCGACTACAAAGCGGAAGGCGAAAAGAAACACGTCTTGCTGTTTGCCAACCCTCACACACAAAAGGGCCGCACGCATCAAACGTTACAAGTCAGTTTCGATGACGGCCTCACTTGGCCGAAGTCGCATCATCTTCTGCTCGACGAGGGCCGAGGAGCGGGCTATCCGAGCCTCACACGCATCGACGATCGCCATGTCGGCATTGTTTACGAGGGGAGCCAATCACATCTGATGTTCGAGAAATTGACGTTGGACGAACTGCTGCATCCAGTGGCCGCGAACGGGGCGGCACCTCGCAAGTCGACGGCGGAATTGGAAACGCCGCCGTCGTTTGAATGGGCGATCTCGGCGGGCGGGACTTTGCACGATAAGACTCGGGGCATCGCGATCGATCCGTCCGGGAACATTCTGCTCACGGGTGAGTTCACCGGCACGGCGACCTTTGGCGAGCAGACGCTCACGGCGGTCGGATCGATGGACTTCTTCGTGGCGAAGGTCGATCCCCACGGAAAGTTCTTGTGGGTCCGCAGCGGTGGCGGAGACTTGATTGATCGAGGCTACGCAGTCGCGAGCGATCACGCTGGGAACTGTTACGTGACCGGGCACTTTCAAAGTCCCGAAGCCAAATTCGATCAGATCACGATCAGGACCGTCGGTGACTACGACCTTTTCGTCGCCAAGTATGACTCGACGGGAAAGCTTCTGTGGCTCAAGAGTGGTGGCGGAACCGGCTACGACTACGGACACGGCATCGCGGCCGACAAGCTGGGCAACGTCTTCGTCACCGGAGCCATCGTGGGCGAAGGGACCATCGGGGCGGAGCCACTCGGACATCCCGGCCCGGCTCATGTCTTCTGCCTCGCGATGAATCCCGACGGCAAGATGAATTGGATTCGCACGGCGGAAGGCCAGGGTTCCAGTTCCGGTCATGGCGTAGCAGCGGATCAGCAAGGCAACTGCTATGTCGGCGGTTACGCCAGCGGCAACGCGTCGTTCGGCGGGCAGAAACTCACCGCTCCGACCGGACATGACATCCTCGTGGCCAAGTTCGATGCGCAGGGAAAACTCGGCTGGCTGCATGAAGGACACGGCAGTTCGAACGCGATGATTCATGAGATCACAGCAGACAGCGCCGGGAATGTCTGGGCATCAGGAATGTTTCAGGGCAAGCTGAAACTCGCGGATCGCGCTGCTGCGGATCAGACCGTCGCGAACCAGGGACAACACGACCTGCTGGTGACAAGCTTCGACTCAACGGGCAAGAGGCTGTGGACGAAGACAGCCGGCGGAGCGGGCATTGATTACGGCCTCGGCGTCGCCACCGACGGACACGGGAATAGTTTTCTGACCGGCTCATTCACGGGACGCGTCGAATTCGACAGCTCGCCCCACACCAGCAGCAGCCCTGCCTCGGACATCCACATCGTGAAGTACGACCGAGCCGGAACGCTGCGGTGGTTCGAACAAGCGGGCAGCGACCGCACCGACCACGCCTACACGATCGTGTCGGACAACCAAGGCAATCTGTACCTCTCCGGAGCCTGCAGCGGAGCTGCGAAGTTCGGCAGCCACTCGATCCCCAATCGAGGCAGCAATGACCTTTTCTTGGCCAAGCTGCGAGCGAAGTGACGCGATGGCAAGCAGCAGGAGGCTGCCATGAAGAAGGCGACCACCAATGGGAATGATGGGAAACACGGGAATGACAAAATCATTATTCCCATAAACCAATGCCAACACCCGACACCACGCGCGTCATCCCACCGCACGGCGATTACCAAACGCTGCTCTCTTACCAGAAAGCGGGAGCCATCTACGACATCTTCTTTCCCTTTGCCCACAAGTATCTCTCCAAAGGCGATCGCACGATCGACCAGATGATTCAGTCCGCTCGGTCGGGAAAGCAGAACATCTTGGAAGAGAGCAAAGCCGGGACGACATGCAAG
>CAIJTL010001690.1 GCA_903823545.1 uncultured Planctomycetaceae bacterium | reverse complement strand
CGTCAGGGCGTTTCGCAAGCAGTCAACTCTGCAATCGTCATTTTGTATTGGGAAGTCGGCCATCGCGTCCGCACGGAAATCCTCAAATCGAGTCGCGCGACCTATGGGGAAGAAATTTTGCCGACACTGTCGGCAAAATTGAGTCGCGAATTCGGGAACGGTTTTTCCGCACGAAATTTGTCGCGAATGGTTCGACTCGCGGAGGTCTTTCCCGCTCGCGAAATCGTCACGACGTTGTCTCGACAGTTGGGCTGGAGCCACTTCGTGGAGATCATCCCGTTGAAGCATGATCTTCAGCAGGACTTTTACGCAGAGATGTGTCGCGTCGAACAATGGAGCGTGCGCACGTTGCGAGCCAAGTTGCAGAGCATGCTCTTTGAACGCACCGCTTTATCGAAGAAGCCTGCGGGGTTGGCTCGGAAAGAGCTGCTCGTATTGCGTGAAGAAGATCGAGTCACACCTGATCTCGTCTTTCGTGATCCGTACTTTCTCGACTTCCTGGGCCTCAAGGATCAATACGCCGAGAAAGATTTGGAAGCGGCGATTCTGCGTGATCTCGAACGATTCATTCTGGAGTTGGGGAGCGGCTTTGCATTCGTTGATCGCCAGAAACGTATTCCGATCGGTGGCGATGATTTCTATCTCGACTTGCTCTTCTATCACCGTCGCATGAGGCGTTTGATTGCTGTCGAACTGAAGATGGGAAAGTTCTCCGCTGCGGACAAAGGCCAAATGGAGCTGTATCTCCGCTGGCTCGAAAAGCACGAGCAACAACCCGGTGAGGAAACACCGCTCGGTTTGATCCTGTGTGCCGACAAGAACGACGAACAAATCGAACTGCTACAACTCGGAAAGACCGGCATCCGAGTCGCGTCTTATCTCACCGACCTTCCGCCGCGCGAACTCCTCTACAAGAAACTCCACGAATCCATCCTCGCCGCAGAAACTCGGCTACATGACGGCGGCCGTAAAGATCGAGTGGCCTCCGCGATTCGACGAACGAAGCAACCGCAGCGACGACAACGCATCTCTGTCGAGTAACAATCGTGGTGCTGTCTGGTTGGAGCATGCTTGAGTGTTCGTTTACAAAGACGGTCGAATTGACCAAACAAGGAACTCCGCGATGTCGCAGACCGTTGCCGTCAAATTTCAAATGCCTGATGACATGGCTGGCTTTCGCTTGCCGGCGGGAGTGAATGCTCGCTTACAGTTGTTGCTCGACAAGCAAGATCGTGGCGATCGTCTTTCGGTGGCGGAGCGAGCCGAGGCTGAGGGACTCGTGAATCTGGCTGAGTTCCTCACGATCCTGCGACTACGTGCCGAACGAGCCGCCCGTCCGAAGGCGAAACGGCAATGAGCGGTATCCCCGCAGCCTTACGTCGGCAAGTCGTTCAGCGGGCCAACGGACGCTGCGAATACTGCGGCCTCGCTCAAGTCGGGCAAGAGGCCACTTTTCACATCGACCACATTGTCCCAATGAGCGCAGACGGCCCGACCACCGAAGCCAATCTCGCACTGGCCTGCACATCTTGTTCGCTCCGGAAAGAAGCTCGTCGCACGGCGGTTGATCCCCAGATAGGGCGGAAAGTCTTGTTGTTCCATCCGCGCCGCCAGCGATGGTCGGGTCACTTCCGTTGGGAGGGAATGACCGTCATTGGCTTGTCAGCCACAGGTCGAGCCACCGTGTCAGCGTTGACGATGAACCGTCCGTCGATTCTCGTCATTCGTGAAGAAGAGGCGGATCGCGGTCGGCATCCGCCACCGGTCAATTGAATTCGTAACATCGTGGCGAATGACGGTGCATGAGTTCGCGTTCGAATGAGCCATCCGAGGGTATCATGATTTCAACACTCGATGAACTGATTCGGTACAGACAAATTTTGGCTGCAAAATTTCCGCGTCATCGGGATAAAATCGAAGTCCATACACCCGGAATCAATCGTGAAGAAGAAGCTAACCTCGCCAAGAGATTTCCAGGCATCTCCGAAAGCTATCTGAAGGTGGCGAGAACTATTGATCTTCATCGACTCATCATCGGGTACTTTCAATTTGATCCGTTCACATCGGCAAGAGGTAATCTCGTTAGCAACCTCAGCGACGCCAATTCTGCGGACTTGAATCCGTGGCATCAGTCGAATCTGCACTTCCATGCTTATGAGATCGCTTCTTGGGAGGCTGATCGAATCTTGCTTGTGCATTCCAACGGTGTGTTTCGGCGAGGTGACATCCTTTTTCAAGACGAGTCTGGTGATGAATGCCCCTTGCTGTTGGCACATGACTTTTTGACATTTTTGTTGCTGGTTGGAAACCTCGACTCGATCCGAGACCAGAAAAAACATGCTCCATCATTGAATGCGGTCGGTGAATTCAAAAACTGTGTTGAAAGTTTTCTTCTAAACGAAGAAGAAGCGAAACAAGCTTGGCAAAGGATTGCGGAGGTTGTGCTTTCTTGAGTTTTCTCTTTCGATGTGCCTGTGGATGAATTGAAGGAATTCCAAATTTCTCCAGGCACTACATTCTGTGGGCAGTGCGAGCGACTCATGCGTACCTTTTCAATCGTACTGCTGATTGTGATAGCTGCGATCTCGTCAGCGAACGAGACACTCACCGAACCGCCGATCACCGACTCGGATCGCGGGCATTGGGCGTTTCAGCCACTCAGCCGACCAACTCCGCCAGTCGTGCAGAACGCGAACTGGTGTCTCACGGCGGTTGATCGGTTCATTCTCGCACGGCTCGAAAATGAAAAACTGTCTCCGGCAGGGGAGGCAGACCGGGCGACATTTCTGCGGCGGGTTTGTTTTGATTTGACGGGGTTGCCTCCGAGTTTGGAGATGCAGGATGAAGTTGCGGCGGACGAGTCGGTAGATTGGTATGAGCGGTTGGTCG
>CAIJTL010001689.1 GCA_903823545.1 uncultured Planctomycetaceae bacterium | reverse complement strand
GATAAGACGAACAAACAACTCGTCGGCGGTGTTGTGAATATCGCGGCTCGCACGGCCAAGTTCGTTGGCGGCCAGACGCTGTGTGAAACTTATCCCGCCGACGGTGGCTTGTTCCTATTCGCCGCCGCTGCCGGTGAAGCGATTGCCGATGCTTACGAACGGTGCGATTACCAAACGGTGATTCGGACCTGCAACGAACTTTGCGATCGAGCCAATACGTATCTCGACGAGAAGGCCCCGTGGAAGTTGGCCAAGCAACCTGACAAAGCGGAAGAGGTCCGACAGATTTGCTCGGTCGGTTTGAATCTCTTCCGACAGATCATCGTGTATCTCGCACCGGTGCTGCCGCGTTTGGCTCAGCAAGCGGGCGAATTGCTCAACGTTCCGATTACGCGCTGGGATGATTCCAACACCCCGTTGGTGGGAACCCCCGTCGCTCCATTCCAACACATGCTCAAACGAGTCGAACTCAAACAGGTAGAAGCCATGATCGAAGACAGCAAGATTCCCGATGCCGCCGTGACAACTCCGACAACCGACAATGCCTCGGCAGCGCCTGTTGCGACTCCCGTGCAATGCGAAACAACCTCATGTGCCGCGATTCCCGCTTCTGGAACGCAGCCAACTGATGGCCCCGAAGCGTTGGAGAAAGAGCCGCTCGTCGGCGAGATGTGCTCGATCGACGATTTCACGAAAGTCGATCTCCGCGTTGCGCGAGTCCTTTCCGCTTCGCACGTCGAAGGTGCAGATAAGCTCGTGCAACTCACGCTCAGTCTCGGTGGCGACGTCCGTCGCAACGTCTTCGCAGGGATCAAGAGTGCTTACACACCAGAGCAACCCGTCGGTCGCTTGGTGATCATGGTCGCGAACCTGGCTCCTCGAAAAATGCGTTTCGGCATGAGCGAAGGAATGGTCTGCGCCGCTGGCGGCGGTGGCAAAGAAATCTTCCTCCTCGCCCCAGACTGCGGAGCGGTGCCAGGGCAACGCGTGCATTAGAAGTACCGAGCGATAGCACGTACCCGGTTGAGTCACTTTCCGACTTTGGAAACAGGCGATTGGAAGTCGTGAGTCCTGCGATACACTTCGTCCAATACCTCTTGAGAAGTGGACTACCGCATGTCGGCATCTCGCAACATTTCTGTGCCTGAAACTTCGATCGCCACTTTCTGCCAAAAGTGGCGAGTTCGTGAGTTTGCGTTGTTTGGTTCCGTGTTGCGAGACGACTTCGGTCCCGAAAGCGATATCGACGTTTTGGTTTCGTTTGAACCCAAGTCGCAGTGGAGCTTATGGGATCTCTTGGCCATGCAAGATGAGTTGGTCGTCCTTTTCGGAAGACCAGTGGATCTGATCGAGAAGGAAGCGCTGCGAAACCCAATTCGCAAAGAACGAATTCTGAGTACACGCGAGGTGATTCATGCCGCGTGACCCAGACCGCAACGACCTAGCGTACGTGATAGACATGCTCGCAGCCGCGCAAGCTGTTGTTAGCTTCGTCGCTCAGAAAACGCTGGAAGACTATTCCGAAGACCTCTTTCTCCGTAGCGCAGTTGAGCGACAAGTTGAAATCATCGGAGAAGCTGCTCGTGCCATTTCTCAGGAGTTTCAAAACTCCCACAGCGAAATTGCTTGGCGACCGATCATCGCCCAACGGCATGTGTTGGCTCATGATTATGGCGAAATTGTCGATGAGCGGCTTTGGCGCGTAGCAACGGTCTATGTGCCCGAACTCATCAAGCAGTTGGAACTCATTATCTCGCTGAGCTAGTTTCGACCTCGTGATGGAGAGTCACTGATGAAAGCGGAAAGACTCCGAGTCATCGCAGTTGTCATAGCCATACTGATTGGTGCTTTCGTCGAGCGTTCGACAAACGCAGGCGACGAACCGGTGATCGTTTCAGCGATCAAGTCGAAACCAACTCACGACCAAAGCGACGAATTCTTTGACCAAGGGGTCATCCCGCAACTCCGCATCGAAATCTCGCCCGAGGAACTGCAGAAGTTGCGGCAGAACAATCGAGCGTATGTGCGTAGCGTCATTCGTGAGGATGACAAGATCACGCACGCAGACGTGGCTCTCAAGTTGAAGGGAGCTGCCGGCAGCTTTCGCGGCTTCGACGACAAGCCGGCGCTGACTCTGAATATGTCCAAGTTCGCCGAGAACAAGAAACGCCGATTTCACGATCTCGACAAGTGGCATCTCAACAACTCGGTGCAGGACGGGACTTACTTGCAAGAGCTGATTTGCTCGGAGTTGTTCCGAGCGGCGGGAGTGCCGACGCCGCGAGTGACTCACGCGCGGGTCTGGCTCAACGGCCGCGATTTAGGGATGTACGTTCTCAAAGAGGGCTTCGACAAAACGTTTCTCAAGCGGCATTTCGTCAACTCGGCGGGCAACCTCTACGACGGCGGCTTCATACAGGACATCGGCAACGAATTGGAAAAGGACGAAGGGGAGGGGGATGACCGTTCCGATCTCCTGGCCCTGCGAGCCGCGTGCTCTGAACCGAATCCGGCGAAGCGTTGGGAACGGGTCGGAGAACTCTTGAACGTCGACGAGTTCTTCAGTTTCATGGCGATCGAGCTGATGGCTTGTCATTGGGATGGCTACGTTCGCAATCGCAACAACTACCGCATCTACTTTGAACCGACGACGCACAAAGCGTTCTTCTTGCCACATGGCATGGACCAGATGTTTGGCGACACGGGAACACCGGTCTTCAACATTTCTGGCGCGACGGTTTCGAACGTAGTCCTGCAAAACCTAGATTGGCGAGCCGGTTATCGCGAACGTGTCGCCGAACTGTTGCCACTGTTTGATCCACCGGACAGGCTCCTGAAGCGGATCGATGAGGTTCATCAACGCATGAGACCAATTTGGGAAGCGATCAGTCCGAATCACGCTCGCGATCAAGACGGGCGAGTCGCCGGTTTCAAGAATCAAATCACCGCGCGAGCCAAGAATCTCAAGGAACAGCTCTCACGGCCAGAGCCGTTGCTCGTCCGATTCAAAGGCCAGACGCCAGTCCTGCTGACCAACTGGTCCAAAGCCTCTGAGACCGGCGACGCCAAGCACGATGAAGTCACGTTGCCCAATGAGCGTCGAGCTTACCTGATCGAGCCAGGACCGAGCGGTCGATGCATCGCGTCGTGGCGTCGTAAGGTACTTCTCGCCGCAGGCCGCTACGAATTTCGTGCGCTCGCCAAGACCGAAGATGTGCAAACCTTCGACGACGACCGTGGCCTCGGAGCCGGCCTGCGCATCTCTGGCGGGAAACGAACCAACAAACTCACCGGCACCACCGATTGGACTAAGCTGCAATTCGAATTCACCGTGACGGAAGAGTCCCGCGAAGTAGAACTCGTCGCCGAACTTCGTGCGACGAAAGGGCGAGTTTGGCTCGATGCCAAGTCGCTGGAATTGGTGCGTCTGACGCTATCAGCGAATCCGTAAAGGAATGCGGTGTGTCAATCATCAATGCTTAAAGTGGCGTCGTCCGGTGAAGATCATCGTCATGCCATGTTCATTGGCGGCGGCGATCACTTCGGGATCGTTGCGAGAACCACCGGGTTGGATGGCGGCAAGGATGCCAGCTTTGGCGGCTTGGTCGATGCCGTCTCGGAACGGGAAGAAAGCGTCGCTGGCGACAACACCCCCTTGGCATCGATCTCCGGACTTTTGAGCGGCGATCTGTGCCGAATCGAGTCGGCTCATTTGGCCCGCCCCGGTACCGGTGATCGCTCCGTCTTTGGCAAAGACGATCGCATTCGACTTCACATGCTTGCAAACACTCCAAGCGAAACGGAGATCGCGGAGTTCGGCATCGGTCGGTTGACGGTTTGTGACAATCTTCCAATCGGCTTCGGGGTCTGCTTGATCGTCGCGAGATTGAACGAGCAGGCCGCCAGCGACTCGACGATATTCGAGCGACTCGCCACGCGAGTCATTGAATGCCGAGCAGCGCAGCAAGCGGACGTTGTTCTTCCATTTTGGCCGAGTGATCAACGCTTGAAACGCATCGCTGCTGAAACCCGGAGCAATGATCGCTTCCACGAAGCGATCCGGGGCACAAAGTTGTTCGGCGGTCGCCATGTCGACTTCACGATTGAAGGCGAAGATGCCGCCGAACGCGCTGACCGGGTCTCCGGCGTAAGCCTTCTCAAACGCAACGGCCAATGAGTCGGCGATCGCACAGCCGCAAGGATTATTGTGCTTGATGACAACTGCCGCCGGTTGATTGTATTCACGAACAATGGCCATCGCCGCGTCGAGGTCGAGCAGGTTGTTGTACGACAACTCTTTGCCGTGCAGTTTCTCGGCTGCCGCGAGCGTCGCTTTATCGGCATTCGGCTCAACATAGAACGCAGCGGCCTGATGTGGGTTCTCGCCATATCGCAGCGGCATACGTCGCTCGAAATCGAGATGCAACACGCGTGGGAAGTTCTTCTCGTTGATTGTGACGTCGTCGGGTTTTTCTTCGGGAATCAGCTTGCCCGTAATGCCTGCCATGTAATCAGCGATCGCTCGGTCATAGCTCGCGGTCTTCGCAAAGGCTGCGGCAGCGAGTTCGCGGCGGAAGTCGTGTGATAGTTTTCCAGCGGTCTTCAGTTCGGACAGCACTCGCGTGTACTGCGAAGGACACGTCACAATGCCGACGTATTCGTGATTCTTCGCTGCCGAGCGAACCATGCTCGGTCCACCGATGTCGATGTTTTCGATCGCGTCTTCGATCGTGCAACCAGGCTTCGCGATCGTCGCCTCAAACGGATAGAGATTCACAACAATCAGCTCAAACGGAATGATCCCGTGAGCGGCAATCGCTTCGGCATGATGAGCCACATCGGGTCGGCCGAGGATCGCTCCGTGAACCTTAGGGTGCAGCGTCTTAACGCGTCCATCCATGATCTCGGGGAAGCCGGTGTATTCGGCGATGTCGATGACGTTCGCTCCTTGTTGTTGCAAGAAAGCTCGCGTACCACCCGTTGAAACAATTTGAAATCCGAGTTCATTCAAGCCCTTAGCCAACTCTGCCAAACCGGCTTTGTCACTGACACTGATCAACGCTCGTCTCGGAAAACTCCCCGCCATGAATTTCGTCCTCATAACACAGGCGGCTCGCCTGTGAGTTCTGTGTTTATTGCACCTGCGGAGCAGGCCAATCGCCCGCTCAATCTCATGCGCCCGATGCTAGTGAGGGAGCCTGTGACTTTCTACGTAGCCCCAACCGACAAGCAGGGCGAGCTAGAAGTTCTAACTGAGTAGTTCTTGCTGACGTGAGTGGCACGCCCCTGACCACCGGGAAGGGCGTGGAGATTCGGCTGATTGACCCTTCGCACGCCCTTCCCGATGGTCAGAGCGTGCCACCCATTTTGAAAAACTAGCTTGCCCCAACCGACAAGCTCACTTGCATTACCGGACCGTTGAGCGGCAAGGAGCCAGCCTCGCCGCTCACTCGACGCAAAAATCAACACGATTTCCGAAGAGTCCTAATTATCTAAGGGTGAAACAGTTTCGCATCTGATCGAATCGGTTTAGCTCACAACGCAGTTTTGAGTCGATTGCCGCGATCATTTCGGATGGCCTCTCGCCCCAATTGGTGGGTGAGTTTAGTTTTTTTCAGCCGTTTTTCCCCGGTTCGTGATCAAACAGTATTCGTCCCATCCTTTTTGACTAAACCGGCAGAGTTGACATTGACGATAGTCTCTCTGCGACCACTATTGTTTTCCCAATCGTCAAGGTCGGCTGGCGGCACTTTCTGCCGCAGACCGAGTCGAGATTACGCCGGTTCCAACCGGTCTTTGAACAGTGCGGGCATTGAAGCGGGGGAGTTGCTATGCCGTTGACTTGGAAGTTGATTGACCTTTTTCGTGATCAGACTCGAAAGATGCGAAATCGTCGCCGAGCCATGCAAACCAATATGGCTATGGAAAACTTAGAACCGCGTGTCGTACCAGCGGCGACGGGTTCAATCTCTGGCGTGGCCTTCATTGATGGCAATGGAGACGGAATCAAGAACTTCGTCGATCTGAATGGAAACACGACGCAAGACCCCGGCGAAGCGGAATTGCTCGTCAAAGGGACGACGATTCATCTCACGGGAACATCCACGGGCGGCCAAACGGTCAACGCTCAGACGACGACGAATCAACAAGGCGGGTATTCATTCTCGCTCGTCCCTGCGGGAACTTACACGCTCAAAGCCGATGGGAATTCTGTCAT
>CAIJTL010001688.1 GCA_903823545.1 uncultured Planctomycetaceae bacterium | reverse complement strand
CACCCGATCCGAAGGCGAGGTTGTCAGCCGACCAGCCGGCTTCTCTGATTGCGGCGAGAATTTTGCCGAGCATCGTGAAGTCGATGCCATCCCCTTGAATGACTCGCACCTTGGGATGCAGCACTCGAAATCCGAGCGAGTTCGTCGCCGTGCCGAATTGCTCACTGAGTCGCCGCAGTACTTCGACCACAATCGTTGGCGGATCACCCGAATCGGGCCGTACGACGAGCACGCCGTCGCGAGCCAATACTATCTCCTTCAGCGCCCCGCCCCAGTAATCGCTGCATGCTCGAAAGATGTCGAAGCTGTCGCTCACACATGCAACGAGCCCTGTCGGATACTGAGTCAGCATGTTGCGCATCGCGTTGAGTTCATGCGCTTCACCCCAACTGGTGATCGTGCTGTGTTCTGCAGCCGGGATGCTGAAGCCTGCCATCTCACAGCCGTAAAACTGCCGAGCAAGTAGCAAGCCAGGGATTGTGTCGGTTCCCTGAAAGTTCACGAGATGCGCCGCTCCGCCGAGCGCCGCTTGCTCCGGACACGTCACACCGCGAAAGCCGAAGTCATGCAGCTTGAAGTGGATCAAACTCGGATCGCCAGTCTCTCTTAATGCTCGCAGCAGCACTTGCTTCATCGCGCGACTTTGAGTTGCCACGGTGCTCGGATACCAAACTTGCACCAGCAGCGTCTCCAGCCAATTCGTCAGCCAATACGCTTCGTCGTCAGTGTTTTCGACCGTCATCAAGACGTTGCTTTCGGGAACGATCGTCCCTTCCGGAACCGCTTTAATGAGGATCGGCAATCGCCCACCGTGCTGCTTGAGAATGTGTTCCCAGCCGCGCCGGTTGAAAACCTCGCCACCAAAGTGCCGTCGAAACAATGACTCCGCAGCGTCGATCTTCTCGGCAGTGACCACCTCGCCCGCGAGATATCTCTGCAAGAAATACTGAAGGCCAAAGAAGCAAACCTCCGGGTAAGTGCTTCCCGATCGCGATTCAAAGTACGCATAAGCTCGCCGCGTCCCCGGCGGGTACTGCTTGAAGTGCGAAACCTTGTAGCTGTCCGTCAGCCAGCAAATGTTGTTGAGCCAATCAAACATATTGAGTTCCAAGCGTAGGTGGCCCCGTCGCTCCGAGTCGTTGAATATCTTGTGGAGCACGTTTTCAACGTGCTCGATAAAGGCTGAAAGGGCACGTTGAAAACGTGCCCCACGTCACTCGGGGCGACTTGTGGTTGATCGTCAATCGTGTGTCTGGCATCGGCGAAGCGTTTAGCAATCCTCAAGTGGTGCGAGAGGGCTACACTTCCGGCAACACCCACGGCTTGCGCCATTCGGGGCGGCCTCGCAGTGTGTTCGCTTCTGCGTCGCCGATGAAAGTTTCGGTCGCGGCGTCGAGCGTCAGCTTGCGACCAACTCGCGCGGAGATGTTGCCCGCGTGACACAGGACAGATGCTGGATGGCCGACGGTTTCCAGATCGCAGAAGGGCCTTGTTCGCGACTTGATGCACTCGATGAAGTTTT
>CAIJTL010001687.1 GCA_903823545.1 uncultured Planctomycetaceae bacterium | reverse complement strand
GTCTCGCTTGTCGGATGGCCGTCCTATCCGCGTTGATGCCAAGTGTAGCCGTTCAACCGCACGCTGCCGCTGTTGATGTTGCGAGCTTGTCCATCTTGCTCGAATAGTGCTCGGTCATGTCGATGGCGGAATGCCCCAGCAACGCTTGAGTGCTTTCGATGCCGCGTTGCTCACGAACACGAGTTGCCGCTGTGTGTCTCATCCAATGTGGCGTCCATCGGTCGATTCCCGCCTTGTCGCAAGCTCTGGTGATGCTTCTGCAATAAGCCGTGCGGGTGATCTTGAACAATGTTTTGTCGGGATCAGCCAAAAGGTACTTGCTCAAAATCAATTGAGCTTTCGGGCCAAAGTGGAGCGTCCGCGATTTGCCTTTGTGCTGACACTTATGGTTGCCCAACTTGGCAAACCAGACTTCGCCGGAACGGTCGATCGTGGACGTAGTCAGCCCCAGCAATTCACCGCTCCGCGCTCCGGTCAGTAGTTGCAAGCCGATCACGTCACAGACCAGCGAACTCACGAACTCTTTCACAGCGTCGATCTTCTCTTGAGCAACCGCAGTTCGCGGTGGTAGGTCGGGAGCTTCGGTACGTCCCGCCAAGAGCGGCGAAACTGATTCGAGTCTCGAGAGAACTTCAACCGGCACTATCTCGTTGGCCACTCCGAAGCGGAACAGCCTGCGAATCTTCCCCACGAATGAGTTGACCGTATTGCGAGCCAAACCGGATTCCACCAGCTTGGAACGGACGGCCTTCAATGCCAGCGGGCCGAAATCCTTCGCCGGGGTCAAGCCGTACAACTCACGAAGCGGTCGAACGGCAGAACGAATGCAGTGCTGCTCACTGGTCGGTTCCCCGTTCTTGACGTAGTGCGTTTCCGCATGACTCAGGAACGCGACAATCAATTCGGCAATGCTGGGACCGGGATCGTTGGAGTCCGTTCCACGATTGGGGCCACGATTCGAGCCAGCGGCAAGGGGGGCGATCGGTACTCCGGAAGCAAATTTGGCTACGAGTTCGCCGTAGCGGATTCTGCTTTGCTCGCTCCCATAGGGGCCGAGAAGATGCTCCCGTCCGTTGAGGCGGACACGAGCTTGGCCACTCTTTTTGTGGAGCAAATAGCTGGGAATGACGTTCTTTTTGCGGGCCATGTGCGGTTCCTTTTCGTTTCGTGGAATTGTTCCACGATTCAACTAGGCTTTTCACCGCACTGCCGAACGTCGGCAGGTATCACAAACTGCGATTCGGTCTGAACTTAGGAAAAATGGAGGATAGGGGACTTGAACCCCTGACCTCTTGCATGCCATGCAAGCGCTCTCCCAACTGAGCTAATCCCCCAAAACAGTCAACTAAAGTTGTTCAATTAACCGTTCAACGTGATCGTAGGAAGTACATAATTCTTTTAACAATGACATTTTAACGGGACGAATTCCTTGATCTCGTAAAACGGATCTGATGTTGGAGACGGGAACATTAGCGGCTTGATTTGAAGAGTGTCAAGGAGCAGTTTGGCATCTGGTTTCTTGAGGGCGCACAACGCACTTTGCGCATGCTACAGAGTGGGTTAGAAGGTGTTGTGAGGAAATCGACGGAGATTGGTTTCGGGAAAGTGGTAAAAGTGGTAATCGGGAGGTCCAAGGATGGCGACTCGCATGATCGGGAAAACGAAATTGACGCCGGAGGTTCGGCAGTGATTGGTGGAGGTGGCTCGCGAGGCTCGTGAGTTCGTTTACGGTTCGGCGGGTTGTCCCGAATGGGGGACGACATTCGCCGAGATTGAGTCGGATGCTTGCGAGGTGGGTTACGAGTTGATGCGGTCGTTG
>CAIJTL010001686.1 GCA_903823545.1 uncultured Planctomycetaceae bacterium | reverse complement strand
TTTCGGTTGGAAAAACGAAACACGATACTTCGCCAAATGAAAAAACGAAGAGCACACGAGCTCAAAAGTGATCGAGAAAACTCTCGCTCCGACCTTCGAGCTATTGTGCTCTTCGAGAAATACCCGCTGCTCATTTAGACGCGCAGAAAAATTACTCCGCAGCAGGAGTTGTTTCCGCTACTGGAGCTGCCGACGTACCAGGCACTTGAACCTTGACCTTTGCTCGACGCTCGACCAAGCGAGTCGCTTTACCGACTCGGTCACGCAAGTAGTACAGCTTCGCTCGTCGCACCTTGCCGTGCCTGACAACTTCCAGCTTCGCGATCTTCGGTGAGTTTACAGGGAAGACTCGCTCGACTCCCTCGCCACCGACAATGCGTCGGACGGTGAACATTTCACGCGTCCCGGAGCCGCGTCGAGCAATGACGATCCCCGTGAAAATCTGGATTCGCTCTTTGTTGCCTTCCAGGATTCGGCAATGAACGTCGACGGTGTCCCCCACCTCAAATGTGAGCGGATCCGGACGAAGGTTTTGTGATTCGACGTGTTGAATGAGTGCGTTAATCATGTTTCATCAATCCCAGTGTCGCGAGGCAATTCTTGCCGCCGCTTTCGTTTCTGCTTCTTCGGATTCAGTTCCTCATCAATGACGCTCTGAGGAACTAGGTCGCTGCGTCGTTCTCTTGTTCGCTGCAAACTTTGTTGTTTTTGCCAACGTTGTATTTCAAGGTGGTTCCCATTGAGGAGGACCTCTGGAACCGTCATTCCGCGGAACTCACGAGGTCGCGTGAACTGCGGATATTCGAGCATCCCGGTTTCGGAAAACGAATCGTATTTATGGCTCGTTTCGTCACCAAGGACGTCCGGAATGAGTCGGATGACCGCGTCTATCAGCAACATAGCGGGTACTTCGCCACCGTTACAGATGAAGTCGCCAACCGAAATTTCTAGTGGTTGCAGACCCTGACGGATCCGGTCGTCAAAGCCTTCGTACCTTCCGCACAGCAACAGCAACCGTTTGTGTTGTGCGAGTTCTTCTACCAACTTCTGATCTAACTTTCGGCCTTGCGGCGTGAGCATGATTAGCTGGCCCAATGGGTCACCATCTCGCCGCACTTCCTCAACCGCATCAAAGACAGGAGGGCACATGATTAACATGCCCGGGCCGCCTCCATACGGTTTGTCGTCGACCGACTTCCTCTTTCCCGTAGCCCAATCACGAAAGTTCCACAGTTTTACCTGCACCAACTCGCGTTGAATTGCCAACTTTAGAATGCTCTGACGGAGATACCCTTCGAGTATCTCCGGAAAGAGAGTAAGGACGTCGAATCGCATTTATGCCGATTCCCGATTTCAGACAAGCAATTTGAAACCTCGATTTTCAAATTGCTCGTTTGAAATTCGAAATTACGCAGCTAGCTAGCCTCGCCACCTTCAGCCGGAGCCTCTGAACCTTCGGAAGCTGCAGCGACCGGAGCAGGAGGAGCCTTTTGTGGAGTGAGTGGCGCTGGGGCCTTTTGAGCACCCCAATTGTTTGTCTTTACCTTCTTAATCAATGTAGCAACTCGATCAGAAGGCTGAGCACCAACCGATTGCCAATACTCAATACGTTCGAGGTTAAGCTTCACGCGAGCCGCCTTGTCCTTCACCATCGGGTCGTAATGTCCGACCTCTTCGATAGCCTTTCCCTCGCGAGCCTTTTGGCGATCGATCACCACGATCCGGTAGAAGGGACGGTGTTTCCGACCCAATCTCGTCATGCGAATGCGAACCGACACTCGTCGCTCCTTGTTACAAACAACAAACCCAACGTTGGTCAAACCTAATATCACCTAGCTCGGACAACAGGCCGAACGCGGTGAGTTGAGCAAATTCAAATCTACCGATGGCGTAACTACACAACCGGAAGTGGCACAGTGTGGCGGGAAACGTCTGCGGACTCAACTGAACTGAGCCGGAAATTTCAGTTCAAAACCTCTTTTGAGAGAGATTTGACTGCCCTGTTGAGACGCAAGTTGCAATGTTTTGCGGAGGCGATAGGACCCTGAGAAAATTGAAAAACGGTGGAAAACAGTCCTGTCATTCAGTTTTTGGCGTAATTCAGGTGCAGTCGAATCAACTTGATGATTTCTTCTTTTGTGGGGGTGCGACCAAATCCAACTCTGCCGAGCCACCCCCGCGTTTTCCTGCGGTTAAAAATTTCGACGCCTTCCATTTCGCCCCGAAAACAGCCCCAATAGCTGGATTTGCAGTCTACCCTAATACCAAGGGTGTTTCCAAATTCACGAGCCGATGCATCAGAAATTTGCTGTGCCAGCGCGCCAAATCCGCATGTTCGACAGTAGTAAATTAAAACGCGTCTATCCACCTCTGTTTTCATGAGTTATGGCCTCTCAACGATTGGTCAACGACCAGTCTGTAGTCATCTTCACCGAACGTCGTCTCTGTTTGACAGCAATCGCCGACTGTAAATTTCAGAAACATTGAACTCAATCACCCAGGAATGGAAGTTTTTGCGATGGAAACTTTGATTGCGGAGCCGGAAATCCGACAAGCGGTGACGTTACTGGGAAAGCAGATTGCAACCGAGTTCCGCGACGAAGATGTAACTGTTCTGGGGGTCTTGACAGGGAGTATCATTTTTTTAGCGGATTTGGTTCGGTCGATCGACCTGCGTCATCGAATTGGCTTGATTCAGGCTTCGAGCTATCGTGGAGCGACAACCTCCCCGCTTGAATTGCGGATTAATGACTCCCTGCTGCCCAATATCCGTGGTCGCTCAGTCGTGTTAATTGATGACATTTTTGATACCGGGGCAACTCTTTCCGCCCTCATATCGACGGTTCAAGCATACGAACCGCGACGTGTTCGCTCTGCAGTTCTCCTGTGGAAGGTGGGAAAGTCAAAGGTTGATATCCAGCCTGACTACTACTGCTTTCAGATCCCAGACCGTTTTGTCGTCGGCTATGGGCTGGATTACAACGACGACTACCGTCACTTGCCCTACATCGCCGCTCTCGATCCCGACGATGCCTGACGCCGCGTCGCTTAGGTCAACGGGTTCGTAGCGAATTGAGACTCGCTCTCTTGCTGTGACGCCATGTCAATTCCGACAAACTTTGGGTGAACACGTAGAGGCTTGATGGACCGCTGCTTGCGGACAGCTAGAATTCGCGGTTCTACGCACACCTATTTCGACGTGTGGCACATTACCAAGGGCGATTTTTGAAGGGATATCATGCAAGGAAATCAGAAGGTTATCGATGCCTTAAACGCAGGCTTGACGATCGAGTTGACCGCGATCAATCAGTATTTCGTACAAGCGAAGATGTGCAAAAACTGGGGCCTGAACCGCTTGGGTGCGAAGCATTTGTCAGAGTCAATCGGTGAGATGAAGCACGCAGAAATGCTCATTGACCGGATTCTCTTCTTGGAGGGTGTCCCAGAAATCGCTCGCTATGACGTCATTCGCGTCGGCACGGATGTGACCGAGCAGTTCCAGTATGACTTAACGCTCGAGTCAAAGGGGGTTCAAGCCTATAACGACGCGATCGCACTCTGCGTTTCTGTGAATGACGCTGGAAGTCGCGACCTTTTGGAGAAAATCCTGGTCGAATCTGAAGAGCACGTGGATTGGCTCGAAACTCAACTCGATTTGATTCAACGCCTCGGCCTTCAGAACTACCTACTGACGCAAGTTGGCGAAGATGCGGGCGCAGGACACTGATCCGAAACGATTTGTCGGATTATTCGGTGGCACGCCGTGCAGCCGGTCCCCGCGCATGTGAGTCGCATCACGGCGCGAAGAGACGGGTCGTCAGCCACGGCGACTGCCGATCGGATTTCTCCCTTGGTGATTCCAAGGCAGCTACAAACAACGACATCTTCGCTTGCGGAAAGGTGTTGCATGGTCGCTCTACCGGTAGGTTTAGCCTGTCCTGAGACGCAGTCTCACTACGCAAGGGCATCCTACCGAGTCAAGAAGTCACGTCAAGCGATTGTGCTAACGAGTGTTTCGAGCTTTTGAGGTACAACTACGATCGCTCGCGGACTGCTTACGCCCAAGTAAATCAGATAATTCTTCCCTTAGCGGCTGGCACTTAAGTTCCTGGAAATGTTGCAAACAGCGTGAATGTGGTGCCCCCGACCAATTGTATGCCAGCCCATCAGCGATAGACGTCTGAAGGTCATTACAAGTTGTTGCCAGAAGCAGACAGCCTTTGGACTCTGGGAGCCGAAATACAACCTCCCTTGTGTCATTCTCCGGAAAATGTTTCGTTGTCGCCTCAACAATGCAGATTTTGTTGCCGCTGCGAAACTATGACCTATGTTGAGTGTGTTCTCTCGGCATCATGCCGAAGTGAGCCCTCTTCGTTCGGCTGGCGCGGATGCCCGCCGGACGACGGTCGTGTGAATGGAGATTACGGCCGAATGACATCTCCCCACCTGTCGGCACTGCGGATATCCGTCGTGCGGACAGTTTTGGGAAACGGCGAGCGCCCCTTCCGAACGCCGTTCCCGGAACAACGTTCATCAAGTTGAGACAAGTCGAAGAACACTTACTTCGCAGAAGTTCGGTCGAACCGTTCATTCAAACGGTTCTGCCCAACTCGAATGGTTTCAAAAACTGTTCGACGAAGTTGTTGTCCGTCACTTTCTCAAAGGCCGTTTCCCTCACAGACCGTCTCCCGCACTGCGACGAGACCACGCAGAGAATCCGCACCAATGAAATCAAATCACGGTTCGTTACTAGTTGTTGACGATGACAAGCACATCCTCGAAGCAATGGCGGATTATCTCCGCAGCCTCGGACATCGAACCGAGACGGCAACGTCTTGCAAAGATGCGATGGAACGAATGGGCGAATTCCCGTTTGAAGTCGTCTTGTGCGATGTGAATCTCGGTGACCGAGACGGCTTTCAGTTACTCGAATGGGCCACGGAACATTGTCCCGACACGGCAGTCATTCTGATTACCGGCTACGGCACGATCGAAAGCGCCGTCGAAGCGATTCGGATGGGGGCCTTTGATTATCTCACGAAGCCCGTGATTGACGACGAACTCAGCTTTGCCATCCAGAAAGCACTCGGCCAACGCAAGTTGGTTGAGGAAAACAAAACACTGAAAAAGCAGCTCGATCAAAAATTCGGTGCCGGATCGCTGATCGGTCGCGACTACAAGATGCAGAAAATGTACGACCTCATGGAGAGTGTCGCCGACACGAGAACGACAGTGCTTGTGCTTGGAGAAAGCGGCACCGGAAAGACAATGACGGCCCGATCGATTCATCAACTCAGTACTCGTGCGGGAAAGCCGTTTGTCGAAGTCGCCTGCGGTGCGCTTCCCGATACGTTGCTTGAAAGCGAACTTTTCGGTCACGTTGCCGGAGCCTTCACTGGAGCGAATCACGACAAGGTCGGCAAGTTCCTGCTTGCGGATGGCGGAACAATCTTCCTGGACGAAATCGGAACTGCATCGCCGTCGTTGCAGGTGAAGCTGCTGCGGGTTCTTCAAGACCGAGAGTTCGAGCCTGTGGGCGGAAACAAGACGCACAAAGTCGACGTTCGCGTCATTCTGGCGACGAACGAAGACTTGGCGGAGAAAGCGGCACGCGGTGAGTTCCGGCAAGACCTCTTCTACCGCATCAACGTGATTACTCTCACGCAGCCGCCGCTTCGTGATCGCATCACCGACATTCCGCTGCTGGCCGAACATTACCTCGCACAATTCTGCGAAATGAACGGGAAGCAAATTCGCGGCTTTGATGATTCGGCAGTTCAATTACTGCAACGATATCGCTGGCCCGGCAACGTTCGAGAACTTGTTAACGTCGTCGAGCGAGCGGTTGTGCTCAGCAAAGGAAACATCATTTCGGCCAGCGATTTACCGGAAAGCCTGCGTCAGAATGAGCCACAATTCTCGGTTCCGGCCGGTCGTCTCGGAAACTCTCTGAAGACGGCGATGGTTGCTCCTGAGAAGCAACTCATTCTTGAAGCACTCGAGTCTAACGGTTGGAACCGACAAGGAACCGCCGATATGCTCGGTATCAACCGAACCACGCTTTACAAAAAGATGAAGCGTTACGGCATCGAATTCGAGCACCAGCTCAGTCTGGTCTGATGGCTGGCTGCCGACAGGACGATTCCACGTAGAGCCTGTCCAAGAATAAAATCAACAATCAGCCGGAACGCACTAGCATCCGGTTCGGAAGCACGAGCGAACTCCGAACCGGACGCTAGCGCGTTCCGGCTTATGCATTCAAAGCACAAAATTGTTCTTGGGCTGGCTCTATGGGTCGAGAGTTTTTCTCAACATGACTCTTCGCACGCTCTTGCTGGATATGAATTCCTATTTTGCTTCGGTCGAGCAACAGTTGCGACCGGAGTTGCGAGACCGTCCGATCGCTGTGGTGCCGGTTGTCGCAGATACGACTTGTTGCATCGCCGCCAGTTACGAAGCGAAGAAGTTCGGCATCAAGACCGGCACGCGCGTAAGCGACGCCAAGAAAATGTGTCGAGGCTTGAAGATCGTTGAGGCCCGACCGAGGCTGTATGTCGAAACGCATCATCGGATCGTGGAGGCCGTTGAATCTTGCATTCCCGTTTCGACGGTGCTGTCGATTGATGAGATGGAATGCCGACTTTGGGATAACGAACGCACAGTCGATGACGCCGTTCGAATGGCGAAACTCATCAAAGAAACGATCAGGCGCGACATCGGCGAATTCCTATGCTGTTCGATCGGGCTGGCACCGAATCGCTTGCTGGCCAAATTAGCGGCCGATTGGCACAAGCCAAATGGGCTGACTGTGATCTTGCAGGAAGAGTTACCTCAGCGATTGTTATCATTACCTCTACGAGCATTTTCCGGTATCGGGTCTCGTATGGAGCAACGGCTCCTGAAGGCTGGTATTAAGACAACCCCACAGTTTTGTGAGCAAACTCCGCAACAGCTCGCGAAGGTCTGGGGAAGCAAACTACTCGGTGAAGTTTGGTGGAGGCGTCTGCGTGGCGAAGACGTTGTTGATCCGCCTACAAAACGTCGCTCAGTCGGCCATTCGAACGTCCTGCCACCGCAAATGCGAAATGACATGGATGCCAAAGCGGTCATGCTGCGATTACTCGACAAAGCCGCGATGCGATTGCGACGCATCGACTACTGGGCCGGAACTATCTCCCTAAGAATCGACTACCTTGATCGGGAAAGTTGGCAAGTCCAGCGAGAGTTAAGCCATTGCCAAGACACGACGACGCTCGTTCGAGCCGCGTACAAACTCTGGAAAGAAAAGCCGTCGGATACACCGCTCAAAGTGGGCGTGACGCTCAGCAACTTGGTTTCAAGCAATAACGTCGCCCAACCTCTGTTCGACGAGGACCGCAAGCTGAATGCGCTCTCGACGGCAATGGACGAACTCAAGGAACGCTTCGGTCTGCAAGTGGTTCAATTCGCCGAGATGCACGGCACTCAGCCGCTTGATCCCAAACAGGCCCCAACACCGGATCGAATCGCGTTCAACCATATTCCAGATATCTCGAATGCCGGTTCAAAAAAGGCCGCCTCACAAACCAGCTCGTCCAAGCTCTCGTCGCATCAGCTTCTCGACCAAATGGCCGCGCTGCTCAATTCGCAAAATGCGACAGAGAACCTTGAGGGCTAGCCACCGTCGCTTAATCCGTAGGACGGCGACTCTTGCCCGTCGAGTCGCAGTAAGAACGACGGGCAAAAGTGCCCGTCTTACGTGTCGCTCAAGCGATTTGCTGGCTGGCACCTTTTTCGACTTGAGCGATGAAAGAATCGCCTCAACCTTGAGGTGCTTTCGCGAGAGTGTCCTGTATTTTGTGAGGGATGAATTGAAGTCCTTCCCACAACGACATGGCGAAAGCGAAGGTTTCCTGCGATGCCTCCCCCCCCTCCACTAGAACTGCGGAGCAGCCGAAGCGGATTTACGTTGATTGAGCTGTTGGTTGTCATCGCAATCATTGCCATCTTGATTGCATTGTTGCTGCCGGCGGTTCAGTCTGCTCGTGAGGCCGCGAGGCGATCACAGTGCAAGAATAATCTCAAACAAATAGGGCTTGCGCTTCACAATTATTCGGACAGTTTCAAATTCTTCCCGCCCAGTGGGACCATCCGAGCCGGAACGACGTTTTCCGGAAACAATGGCTCGTGGTCAATTCATGGCCGCATCCTGCCGCAGCTTGAAGGTGACAACGCTTTCAAAAAGGTGAATTTAATGATCGCGTGGGATCAGCAATTAGCGACCGGAATACCGACCATGAAGATTCCCACATACTTTTGCCCTTCTGATGCGAACGACATCATGCGAGTCGATGCTGCGGGCAATGCGTTCTCCCGGCCTACGACCTACGGCTTTAACATGGGGACTTGGTTAGTTTGGGATCCTGCGACAGGTCAGGGGAGTGACGGTGTTTTCTGGATGAATAGTGGAACAAACACCGCCAGCATTCGAGACGGACTCAGCACCACGTTGGCTGCTTCTGAGGTCAAAGCCTTCACTTCGTACTTCCGCAACACCGCCGACCCAGGTGCGACTCCGCTGGCATCGCCAGCCGCACTGGCACCGCTCGCCTCGGGAGCGCAGTTCAGAGTCGGCCCAAACACTAACGACAACAGTGGCCACACCGAATGGTGTGACGGTCGAGTCCATCACGAAGGATTCACGACGGTGTTTCGACCGAACACACTCGTTAATTACTTGCACACCGACGGCCGAACTTACGACGTGGATTACAACTC
>CAIJTL010001685.1 GCA_903823545.1 uncultured Planctomycetaceae bacterium | reverse complement strand
CGGCAATCAACGGGCGCTCGATCAATTCGCTGAGACCTTTGTTGCAAACGAGATCTGTTGAAAGCTCGCGGCTTGGCAAGCATCGTAAACCCGAACGACCTCACCGAGCGGTACTGGGCCATCAATATCGAGGATGACCGGGATTTCTGGAGTTGTTTCTGCGAGTACCGCTAGCGTTTGCCGGAGCGACACGTCGTCGAAATATTCTCGATCATTGAGTTCCACGATTGTTTGCTGGTTCTCCGGTTCTCCTCCCGCTCGCTGATGAAGCTTCAACCAAACCTCGCCAAAGGGGCGTTCGACAACAATGGGATTCACCGACTCAACAGAGCCGGGAGTTAGCTCAGTCGGAAGATGTGCCTCTTGAACCTGACCGGCAGATGCACAGACGAAGAAAATCAACAATTGAAAAATGACGTCGATCATCGGCGTCATTGATGTGTTCTCAACATTCGTCTCACGGCGGCGAGTGGGAATACGCATGGTTGATTGATCTGTTACTAAGGCGTTGATTCATGCAGGACGGCGAAGCCAATTTTCCGAATACCGAGCTTCGCACACGTGACCATCAACGGCTCGACTTCGCTGAATGGTACGCTCGTGTCGGCTCGCAACCGGACTTCGATCTCCCCGGCCTCATCAGCCGTTCGAGCGGCTTCGACGAGCTGTTGCTCAATCACTGTTCGATGAGTTGGTTGGTTCGCTGAAAACCAAACTCGCTCCGCATTGATCGTCACCACCCATCGACGCGGTGACTTCGGCGGAAAATCCTTGGCTTGAGTCGCCTTTGGAAGCCGCACCTTTTCGCTCGCGTCGCTGCGAATGATGTAAGTCGCAGCGAGAAAGAAAATGATCAATTGAAATACGACATCGATCAGCGGCGTGATATCGAAACTCAAACCCATCTGACGTCCGCGAGTCGGAATCTTCACGGTGTCGGCCCTTTCTCCGAAGCCGGGCGATCTCGTTCGGGACGTTCTCGCGGTGGCCGCTCGCGGTCAGGACGCGGAGTCCCTTTGTTCGGAATTGATTCGCCGGTCGGATTGAGAATCGGCAAATCCGGTGATGACTTACTTCGTGCCGTCGATGCGGGCTTAGGACGATCACCACGCTCATCGACGAGTTCCATTCTCTTGTAGTCTGAAAAGACTGCTTCCGCAGTAAGGGCCCCATCGGCCACGAGCTGGTCGATGCGATTTCGAAAATGAGCAAACGCCGCGAGAGCTGGAATCGCCACGCATAGTCCTTGCAGCGTTGTGACGAGCGCTTTGTAAATTCCGGGAGCCAACTCAGAAACCTGCGGGTTCGCTTTCTGCTCGAACTCCATGAACGCCAGGATCATTCCCCAAACAGTTCCCAGCAGCCCTAACATCGGCGCGATCGTGCCGATCACCGAGAGGTATTCAATTTTTCGATAGAGCCGAGCCGCCTGCTCCGTCGCAGAATCTTCCAGCCCCTTCTCAACTGCGCCATAGCCAATATCTGCTTCACGCAAACCAGCGGAGAGAACGTAGGCCAGAAAGCTCGGGTGAAAATGACATTGTTGCCGGGCTTCCTCGAAGTGTCGCAACGCCACATGATGATGAACCGCCTCAGCCAGCCCCGGCGGAATCAACGCGTTCCGCCGCAGGCTAAAAATGTGCTCAACAATCAACGACACCATCAACACGCTGAGCGCCGTGATGACGTAACCGATCGCCCCGCCCGCCTCGAAGAGTTGACTCAGACTCATCATCTTCGGCCCGGCCGGTGCCACGACAGGCGGCGCGCCGGCAACCGGCGCTGCATCCGCGGCAATCGCGATCTCGTTGAAGATCACCAATAACACCGCCAACCCACAGAACATAGTCAGGCCAAAACCCAACCGACCAAGTTGCCGATACATCGTGACTCCGTTCTCAGATCAAGCAAATTGCGACACCGCATTAGCAGCGATGCAGTGTAGTGGCCGCCAGAATGATCGCGAAGTAGCGAGATCCTGTTTCCAACCAAGATCTTTCGCCACAATCCTTCAGCATCACTTCCTCTTCACGGAGCATCCATGAGCAGCAACGCAGACGACACACAGCACGAAATCAATCCAGCGACCGATGGCCTTGTGGGAGCGAAGGTGGAATTCGCTGATTTACCTCACGTGCCCTGCGGTTGGGTGGTTCGTGAGTACAAGATTGGTGATCGCGTTTTGAAATTGACCATTCCCGATCAGCCCGATGCGTTGCTCGAAGATCGAGAAGTCTTGGAGGCCAATGAGCGAGACGACTATATGCCGTATTGGGCCTATCTTTGGCCAGCGGCAATTCACATGTCACAGTCGGTGATGCAAGCCAACTGGCCAACGGGGACTCGGATTCTGGAGTTGGGCTGTGGCGTCGGATTGGTTGGTGTCGCCGCCTTAGCTTGTGGGCACCACGTCACCATGACGGACTACGATGCGAAGTCTGTTGCGGTCGCTCGACACAATGCGTTGATCAATCATTTCGACCAGTTTGAAGCGGCTCAATTGGATTGGCGGACTCCGCCAGCGGCGACATATCAGGTGATCCTCGGCTGCGATTTGCTCTACGAGCAACGCAACCTTGTGCCAATTCTCGATCTGCTTGAGAAGATGCTCGAACCCGGAGGCACTTGCTGGTTGGCTGATGGCGGTCGTAGCGTCGCTCACCAGTTTTGGTATCTAGCACGCGAACGAGGATACGCAGTCACCATGCGCGATCATGAAGGGCACGAGATCAATCAGCCCGGATTTCGCTATCAACTGTTTCAACTCACACGCCCACAGCGATGAGTGCCGTTGCCTGCCCGAAATCGGTTGCACTGAGCTTCAAGAAGACCTTGTTGCTCAGCGGAGATGGTGAACCATAGACGACATTGAGTCGGCAAGCGGGATCTGGCGTGCGATAGTTGAGCGTTGGGAAGACAACTCCCTGAGCACAACCAATTAGTGATGCAGCGATTTCCAAGGGACCAGATCCGGCGCCCGAGTTTCCGAGGTAACTCTTGAACGCCGTAACGGGAATCTCCGCGCCACGAGCACCGAAGAGTTCGTGAATCGCAGCTGCCTCTTCTGCGTCCGAGTACGGCGTGCTCAGGCCGAGCGCGTTGACGTGTCCGATGTCGGCGGGCGTCAGTCCCGCATCGCGGAATGCCGCGCGAGCCGCATTGATGAGTGCTTGCCGAGTATTCGGCTTCCCTGCTTTATCGAGCACGCATGACGAACCTGTACCGAGGATCGTCCCATAAATTTTCGCACCGCGAGCGGCGGCATGCTCGGCCGTTTCCAGAATGATTGCGCACGCACCTTCCCCCAAAACCTGACCATTGCGAGTCGCGTCAAATGGACGGCTCCATTTTTCCGGAGGCTCACCCTCAAAGTGGGCGAGCGGAACCTGCAATGCCGCGTGGATTGCTTTAACCGCACCGGTCTTTGTTCCGGTTGCGCCTGTGATCATCACGTCTGCCTGACCGCGACGCATAATTCGCAATGCTTCGCCTACGGAAGCGTTTCCCGACGCTTCTGCAAGCGTCAGCGAATTACTCGGCCCGCGAGCGTCGGCCAAGATGCTGATATGGCACGAAGGCATATTCGGCAGATAACGGAGCAGCCAAAGCGGCTCCATTTTGCCGAGCCCATTTGGTCCCCACTCTTCCAGGCGAAACTCTGGATGATCGCCACGAGCGGCGAACGCCCCATCCATGAGATTTTCCGGTGGGCTATACATCTGGTTGGAGCCAAACTCCACGCCAATCCGTTCGTGGTCGAGCTGCTCCGTATTGATTCCTGCGTTTTCGAGTCCGATGATCGCTGACGCGACCCCCAGTTGAATATCGCGGCTCATGACTTTCAGATTGCGGCGTTGGCTCTTTAGCCACTTGGCTTTCGCTGTTTCGTCAGTCAGTTCTTTGACTTCGGCACCGATGCTGCCCGGGAGTGCACTGTACGAAATCAAGGAAATCGGCGCGATACCGCTTCGGCCAGCTTTGAGTCCCGCCTCAAACGGCTCAATACCGATCCCCAACGGGCTGACGATTCCCAAACCGGTGATGACCACTCGCTTGGCTGACGATTCACTCATGCTGTAACGCTTACCTCTTGGAATGGCCTCGGCATTCGAGTACCAGATGACTTTGCAGGGGACGAACGACCGTAAGAAAGAGAAATCTGCCCGGTTTTGCAAGGCCGGTTCTGAAGACAGGCTGAATGCTTCCCGTTTGCCAGCGATTTGATTCATCAGACGAGATCGCCATATAGTCCGAAATGTTAACGCGATTGCTCGGCGCTCGTCGGTGAATTCGCGAAGCAATACTCCGGTGTGAGTGAGGATTCATGACGACTTTTTCATTTGTTATGCCACGACGTTCCCACCCAATTCGGCTGGTTATCTTCTTAGTCCTGATGGGCATGCTGCCGTTATTCGATCAACAGTTATCGGCTCAAGATGCTGAAACTGCTCCTGCGACGACAACGACCACAGATCATTCTGTTAAGCCTAAATCAACAGAATCGTCCGTGAAGCATCCCGATAAAGCGCAAAGCGATCATCCT
>CAIJTL010001684.1 GCA_903823545.1 uncultured Planctomycetaceae bacterium | reverse complement strand
ACATCGACGTCTCGCACTTGAATGCGGTCGTGCGGTTCTCTCGATTCCTCGATATGAACTCTCCGGAATTGAAGCTCGCGATTGAACTGACCGAGTACGGTGGGCACCTCGATCAACAGTTCCAATATCCTGGCGACCCACCATTTGACGATTTCTACCCGGCTCACCGCCACTTCCTACAAGCACTGTCCGGCGAGAAGGTCGATGAGTCGATCGCCTACTTCCGAGACAAGCTCAACGCCCAAGCCGAAGATCAAGACAAACAATTGATCGCTTACGTCTTGGTCGATCTCGCCATGCGAATCAATCGACATGATCTCGCCGTCGAATTGGCCGAAGCCCACCTGACCAACCTCGACGAGAACAGCGGGTTTTCTTTCGCGGAACTTTGTCGAGATGCTGGCAACATGACCGCATTGCAACGAGCGGCTCAGGCGAAGAATGACCTTGTGACGTTCGCCGCGGCACTGTTGACATAGTTGAGACGGTTCCTTGTCCGATGCCAGTCATTCGCAACGGCAAGCGAATCAGGTCAAGATTGTTCGTAACGGGCAAACCTCTCATGACGACCGCTCACGTGGAATGGATCGGCATCAGTCCCGGTAATCGGCGACCCATTGAGCTGCGAAGTGAAGTCACTGTCTCGGTCGGTACCGGCATTGAAGGGGACTATCACTCCAAGAAAAAGCCGGGAGGAAAACGCCAAGTCACGCTCATCCAAGCGGAGAATTTCCCCAAGATCGCCGAGAAAACTGGCCGCGATTCCGTGTCGCCAGAGTTATTCCGTCGCAACATCGTTGTTCGCGGCATCGACTTGGTAAGCCTGATCGGTCACCGGTTCCGTATTGGTGAAGCGCTACTCGAAGGGACCGGCCACTGCACTCCCTGTTCGCGCATGGACGAAAACCTTGGCGAAGGAGGCCGCCTCGCGATGTCCGGTATCGGTGGATTAACCGCGACGGTGATCGAGTCCGGCAGAATTCGAATCGGTGATTCAATCAAAACTGAGAGGCCGGTTCACTGAACCAGCCTCTCGAAGTTTTCATTGCATGAAATGAGTTCCGCGAACTCATTTCGGCGTCACGATCACTCGGCTAGAAGTGATCTTCACGTCTTGTTTCGGACGATCGCCGGAACCCGTTGCCACGCCGCCAATCTTGAGCACTACATCGAGACTCGCTTGATCGGCCGTCTTGCCGAAAACGGTGTATTGACGATCGAGATGCGGAACTCGGCCGAGACAGACGAAGAACTGTGAACCGGCCGAGTTTGGATCGTTCGTTCGCGCCATCGACAAGACACCCGCCTCGTGCAGTTGTGCGTTGAACTCTTGCTTGATGGTGTAGCCCGGTCCGCCAGTTCCGGTTCCTTGTGGGCAGCCCACTTGAATCACGAAGCCTGCGATGACTCGATGGAAGATGATTCCATTGTAGAAGCCGATTTTCGTCAGGCCGATGAGGTTCTTGCTGTGTTCCGGAGCAACGTCGGGATACACGTCGAGCACCATCTTGCCCATCGTCGTCTCAAATTCGACTTGGTAGGTATTCTTTGAAAAATCCACGTCCTTGAGTGCAGCATCGACTTCTGTGCGACGATTGGTTCCAGCCACAACGGGCTCCCTTCGGTTGAGTGATTACGGAATATTCTTTTGATGACATCGCATTGCGGCCACAAATGTGCGGCCAGATTATGCGGGGCGGGATCGTAGGCACACACATTCGCTTCTGCTAGCAATGGCAATTGCGCAGCCACTTCGACCCCAAACGTCGTTCAATCCAATTTGCCTGCTTATCGTGATAGACCATCAAAGCCAACACTTTACGCCCGAAATGCGACCCTAGTGCAATTGACACATGAATGGCCGGGGATATATTACCTCCGTCGCTTGAGCTTACGGCGTTTCGTTCTTCCTGGTGTCTCGATCAATTGCGGCTCTTGCAAAAGTGGCCGCCCAGGAAGAGTTGACTCGATGATGCTGCTCCCAAAAACCAATGGGAGCCCATGAAATCTGGGTCTCGCGACGCCCTGAATTGTTTCGGTGAACTGGTTCTCCACCTGAAATGTTTGGCGACCCAAGGCAATCTCCCGAAGTGTGAGAGTGTTTTGGAGGCAATGCTGATTGAGCCACAGCCTTGCTGAATTTGGACTTTGGTTCGCGAATCATCATTTGCCTTGCTAACCACTGGGCAATGAGCGTCGCGAATTCTGGGCTCGTCCGCCACTTGGCGGTGTGCGCGAGACTGACTCGATAATGCTTCGAGCGCAGTCTCAAATCAAATCGACGGAGAATTTGGGGAGCAACTAGCTCCCACTCCCAAATCTGCATTTGCCATAAAGTCTTCGACCATTGCGACGGCCTGTTAGCCGTCCGCGAGGAATTCTGTGGGATCTGAGCGATTCGGATGGCGTTTGTCGTCCGCTGTTCAATGCTGGGTGCTTGGCGAGGAAGTTCGCTCAAGCTTCAAAGAGGGACGAAATCGTCACCTTAAGGGTGTCTCGTCTCCACAGGTTGCCACCTCTTTGTTGGGGTTCAGAAAAATCCAACCTCTCTACCGGTCACGAAGGTTTTCTTAAACCGGTTTCTGTTTTTCACTCTCAATGGGTTATCGCATGGCGGAAGAGAAAAAAGCCAAGTCCACAACAACTCCCGTACGTCGTCGCCGAGTTACTCGGAAAGCGGCGGATTCAGATTCGACTCCCGAAGTTGCGGTTGAGTCGTCAAAGAAAGAATCGCCGGTTGAGTCGATCGTCATAGTTGCTCCTCCCGCCGCCGAAACCCCAGCACCAGAACGCCGTAGCCGGTCGCGTCGAGAGACCACCAGTCGAGATATTCACCAAGAGCAATTCGGTGCCAATGTTGATGACGAGATTGTCTTCCCAGAAGACAAATCCCCTCGACGAGCGTCCGAGCCAGTCGCGGCACCGTCCGTGGTGACGACTGAAGATTTCGGATCCCGGTATCCAGTTCAAAGCACTGGATATCCCAACCAATCCAGCAGCTTCTCAAATCCGCCTAATGGTATCCCCAATCAAGAAGGGGGCGCAGGGGGCGATCGTGGATTCGTTGGTGAAGATGACGGCCAACGTCGTCGTCGTCGTCGTCGTCGTCGTCGTGGCGGTGGCGAAGGTGATGCACCTCGCAATGGTGGCGGCGGACAACAGCAGCAGCCGCGTGGGTTCGGTCAACGCCAGCCCAGTCAGCAGCCACAACGACAATTCAATCAACGTGGAGGATATGGCCAAGGCCAGCAACGCCAATACGGACAACAGAGAGATTTCGGTGCTCAAGGCGGTCAACGCAATCAGCGTCAACGCAACGATGACACCAATAATCCCGATGAAACAACAACCATCATGGACGGCGTTTTGGAGTTGCATCCCAAGGGATACGGCTTCTTGCGCGACGCGAAGAAGAATTACTGCTCACAAGAAACAGACCCGTTTGTTTCCAGTTCCTTGATTGAAAAAGCTGGACTCCGTGAAGGCGTCACCGTTCGCGGTGCTGTTGGTTCGGGATCGCGAAATCAAGGGCCTCGACTCAAGACCATTGAGCTGATCGACGGCATGACTATTGAGGAATATGCCAACGTCAAAAAGTTCGATGACCTGACGGCGATCACACCGTTCACTCGCATCAAAATGGAAATTGGCTCAAAGCCGACAACGATGCGCGTTATGGACTTATTGACGCCGGTTGGACGAGGCCAGCGAGCATTGATTGTCGCTCCGCCACGTACCGGCAAGACGATGTTGCTTCAAGAAATCGCTGAATCGGTCAGCCGCAATCATCCCGATATGCACTTGATCGTCATGTTGATCGACGAGCGACCTGAAGAAGTGACTGAAATGCGTCGGCATGTGAAGGGCGAAGTGATCGCCTCTTCGCTCGACAACGACACCGAAAATCACGTCCGCGTCAGTCAGTTGATTATCGAACGTGCCAAGCGAATGGCCGAAGAAGGCAAGAACGTCTTCATCCTGATGGACTCGATCACTCGCGCGGCTCGCGCCTTCAACAAATGGACGAACACAGGACGCACCGCAACGGGCGGCCTTGACGTCCGAGCTCTCGACATTCCGAAGAAGATGTTCGGTTCAGCTCGCCAGTTCGATGAAGGTGGGTCGTTGACGATCGTCGCGACCGCGTTGATTGATACCGGCAGCCGAGCGGATGAAGCGATCTTCCAAGAGTTCAAAGGGACCGGCAATATGGAACTGGTCCTCAGCCGCGATCTCGCCGATCGTCGCATCTGGCCAGCCATCGATATCACGAAGTCGGGGACTCGTCATGAAGAGAAGCTGTACGATCCGCTGCAACTCAACAGCATTGTCATGTTGCGCCGCAGCTTGATTTCGCTGAGCCCCGTCGAGGCAATGGAGCAACTGACTCGCACACTCGATCGGTTCCCAACCAACAACGAGTTCTTGGAAAAGGTGAAGTCAGTTCTGTAGTTCCGTACTTTGAACGATTCAGATATGGCGCGTCAGCGAATGGTGACCAGCATTACCACTCGCTGGCGCGTCGTGCTTTTTCAAGCGGCCGTCGGAACAGTCAATTTCATCAACCGCTCCAACGCTGCTGGCTCGTCATTCACAAAGCAGAGGTAAACCACTCCTTGCTCGGACCACCCTGCGATTGAGAGTGGTTTTCCGGCGCGATGCTCGTACTTCAAAAACGAACTCTGGCCGACCAATTCTCTTGGCGGGTCGGTTACGTTTTCTCGCTGCAACATCAACAGAACCCCCTGAATTGGCTTCGACCTTTGAAGGCGCAACTCAAAAGGAATCCAGGAGGCAGGCACCTTTAATCCAGGTGGTTGGAACCAGCGAGGGGTTCCGACGATTTTCATCCCCTTCATTCGCAACCAACTCTGAGGCAGGGCAGGCAACTGTGCCAAGTCTTCAACGACGAGCAGTCCATTCGATGTCATTGGTGTGACCTCGCACAAGGTCTGAACCGAAACCGAACGCCCCTGCATTGCAAACCACAGCCATGAACCGCTCGCTGCCGCGACTAACATTGTCGCAGCCGTTGCGATTGCCCAGGCTCGACGGCGCAATGAGACCTTGTCACCAATGTTGTTTCGGCGATCGGGTGTCTCAATAGACTGCCTCTTGTCAACGATTTGGTCACGGCCAGTTTTGGGAGCGTCGTTGACACTCATGATCGAAGCCACTGACGTCTCTGATGCGCGAGCCAGCAATTGTTCTCGTAACCCAGCCGGAACAGTGACGGTTTGCATCATCATCGCTAATCGCGCATCACATTCTCGTCGCTTCTCGAACGCGGCCCAACAGGCCGAACATTGGCGGACGTGCTCAAGTGCTGCCGACGTTTCAGCATCGAGTGGCTCATCGGGGATTGGGTCAATCCAGACACATTCCAGCCGCTCGAGAGCGGTACCACAGTTCACAGGTTCTGATTCAGGCGAAAACGATGTCATGGCAACTAGCGAGCGAGTGGAGAAGTTGGTTTCGGTAATTTCGATGCGGTCGTCGTTTCGTCGGCCATCAACCGGCGGCGAAGATGTTGTTTGCCGCGAGACAAACGACTCATGACCGTCCCAAGCGGAACGTCTAGCTGGATAGCAATTTCTTGGTAACTCAGTTCGTGGAAGTAATACAAAACGAGCGGGAAGCGGAATTCATCAGGCAGTTCGTTGAGGGCCATTTGCAACTCTTCCGAATCGAAATCGGTCGGCTCATCAATCGGTCCAGTCGGTTCAGGTAGAGAATCCAACGAGACAGATTGTCGAGCCGTTCGGCTGCGATTGCGGAAAAAGTGGTGTCGCAAAATCGCCAGCAACCAACTTTTGGCACTTTCCAACTCACGAAGCTGATGCAGCTTTTGCTGAGCCGTCAAAAAAGTCTGTTGCGTAAGATCCTCTGCATCGGCGACTGAACCGGTCAAACGAAACGAAACTCGATACAGCAGTTCGTAATGCTGTCCGATTAGTTCAGCCACACGTTGTTGAAGTTCTGGTGATTCCATGGCAACGCGAGGAGAAGAGTCGTATCCCGGAGGTTTATTCCCTCGAAAGTCATACAGCCGCAAATTATTCACACAAGGGAGTGCGACGTTAAACCCACGTCTGGCTAATTTGTGAAGCGGCCTGATTCGTAGGGTGGGACCAGCGATAGCGCCGGCCCACCAAGTCTCGATCAAATGGTGGGCCGGCGCTGCGCTGGTT
>CAIJTL010001683.1 GCA_903823545.1 uncultured Planctomycetaceae bacterium | reverse complement strand
TTCGCTCTTCGCAGGCCGTCCGCAAATGAGACCGCTCGCAATGTGAAGCCAACTCCACGGTCGGCGGCCGACGATCAGGGTTTCGTAGGAAGCGAAGCGTGCGTTCGCTGTCATGATGCTGAGGCCGCGAAGTTCGCCGGCAGCGGCCATGCTCACACGTTTCACGAGGCGAAGTCGTTTGACTTAAGTCGCAGTCTGGCAGGCAAGACGTTTCGCGATGAAGAGCGGCAAGCGGAGTTTCGCTACGAACTCGACAATGACGGCCTCACCGTCGCGTTGCCGGAAAAGTTTAACGACGAACGTTTTCCGCTGACCTATGCGTTCGGTTCGGGGCGACATGCCGTGACATTTCTCACCTTGATCCCGAATCGCGCGGGGGAGACCGTCGGCATCGAACATCGAGTTTCCCTATTTCGTGAAGGCACACAACTCGGCCTGACCCCCAGCCACCGCGGACTCGTGGCGACACAATCTGTCGAACATTTCGGTAAGGTCGTTAAGGGGGACAAGCTCAAATCGTGTGTCGGCTGCCATACAACTGTCGCCGAATTTCACGATCACACGCCGATCCATCTGCTCCCGCATGTTGGCTGCGAAAGCTGTCACGGTCCTGGCGCGAAGCACATTGCCGCTGCCGAGAATCTTCAGTCAGACCTCGCGATCGGCTTTAGCCCCAGCCATCACGGAGCGTTCGAGCAAATCCGTATGTGCGGTCGTTGCCATCGCTTGCCTGAGATGCTCTCCGCGCCTCCTTCTAAGAAAGATGCAAAGCTTGCCCGATTCCAGCCGGTCGGATTGCTGCAAAGCCGCTGCTTTCAGCAGTCCAACGACACGCTGAGTTGTACGACGTGTCACGACCCGCACCAGACGGTTTCTCACAACACTGCCGATCACATTCGTCACTGCCTCAACTGCCATTCGCCTCAGAGCAAGACACAGAAGTCCTGCAAAGTCTCGCCCACGGAACGCTGTGTTGAATGCCACATGCCGGCCGTTGACGTTCATCCGAACGTCTCGTTCCACGATCACTGGATTCGTGTCCGCGATGCGAACGATTCTACGTCGGTCTCGAACACAGGTCGCAGCGACGATCACTCGGAGCCTTAGCATGCCTTCCCTGCAACCTCCGACACTGCGGCGCAGCCAGCGTTGGTTTCTGCTGCTGTTGTTAGTGTTGTTCACGGTCGCCGGAGTCTGCTGGCGAGCGTTGCAAGTTTCTGACGCGCGCGATCTCGCGGAAGCACGAATTCGTCAGCACTTTGAAAACGAAAACTTCGAGGCCGCTCAGACGGAGTTGCTACGACTCCATCAGGCTCATCCACGAGACGTCACACTTGTGCGAATTTTGGCTGACCTTGCCTTTCGCCGAAGCCGCCCAATCGAAGGAATCGCATGGTTGGAAGAACTTGCGGCGACCGGAGGTACGCAACGTGTGGATCTTCTGTTTGAGGCGGGTACGAAGGCGATGTCCGCCGGATTGGTTTCGCACAGCGAAAGGCTTCTGCGGAAGGTTGTGAGTGACCAGCCGACATATCGCCCCGCACGAGATCTGCTGATCCGCTTGTACTGGGTCACGCTGCAAGAGTCTCTGATGCGCGATCAAATCGCCGAACAGAATCGTTTGGCTCAGTCCGCAGAGCAGGTTGATGCTCAACCGCTCCTGCTTTACTGCATCGGATCACGTTTTGACTGGAGCGAGGAGGATCACATTCCGTGGCTCCAGGCGGGACTTGCCGCAGACCCTGGCGATGTCGTCGCACGCGCGGCTTTGGCCGACTACTTAATCCTCCGTAATCGGCGCGAAGACGCGAGGCGAGTGTTGCAGGGTGGGAAAAGGAACGGCAGTGACATCGTCGCCAGTTCGCGAGCTTGGCGACTGGCGGCAATAGAAGCTGAGGACTCGTTCGCCAGTGGCGACCTCGTGCGATGCGGTCACTTGCTCACATCGCTGCCGCTTGAGGCAAATCACAGCCCTCGCGTTTGGTTGCTTCGAGGTCGCGTGTGGTCGGAGTTGGAAGGTTGGTCTGCTGCCAATACGGCCTTTGCAAATGCGGCTCGGCTCGATCCGTTCGATCCGGCGGCAGTGACCGCACAGGCGCGAGTCGCTCAGA
>CAIJTL010001682.1 GCA_903823545.1 uncultured Planctomycetaceae bacterium | reverse complement strand
TCTGCTCCGGCGAATGACGCTTCCCGCGCTCTCTACGACTTCTGGCCATCGAGTCCTCCTTCGCCAATTTGCGGCGATCTGGACTCTCATAACACTTGGATCAGCTTTCGGGGAGCAGACCACTCGCCATCGCCCCCTTTATGCTGATCCAATTACTTCGGTAGCTGATTCGCAAATCGATACGGAGGCATTGACGTCCTCAACCTCTTCGCAATTCTTTGCCGTACTTCGCTCCGTTGTGTTGATCGCTGCCTCCATTCACTATTCCTCGCACGGCATCCGATGAGAGGCTTGCTTGATCTGCGGTCGCGCCAGTGACGTTGGCACGCGCAACCGTGGCCATGCAGTGAAAAATCGCGTTCACGATCGCATGGAGTATAAAGTGATTATGGTGGAGTGATCTGAACCGCGCAACGACAACTAACTCACGGGGAGCAATGATATGAATTCGTTTAACGGCGATGTTCAACGAAACGCGAATCGGCGAGGGCCCCGACAGAATCATGGGCTGGTCCTCACCAGTTGTTTCGCGATTTGGTTGATGACGACAACAGTCGGCGCGGCGGAGCGTGAGCCGAACGTGATTCAACGCGAGAACGCCAAGACTGGTTCAAGCGATTGGCAACTCACGCGAGTGAAGCTTGATGATCCGAATAAGGGGCGGACATCGCTCATTGAAGGTTACTGTTCGCAGCAGAGCGTTTCGGGGGGAGAGAAGATCGACATCATGGTCTCTACGAATCCGCCCCGGCCGTTTCGTATTGAGATCTTCCGCACGGGCTATTACGGCGGCAAAGGAGCTCGATTGATGACGACGCTCGGTCCGTATCAAGGTGAAACGCAGCCGACTCCAACACCGGGCGAAAAAAATCTGCACGAATGCAAATGGAAGCCTTCAACCTCTCTGACGATCCCAAATGACTGGGTCAGCGGTGTGTATCTCGGTCGGCTGACGACAATCACGCCAGACGAGAACGAAGCCTCGTGGCAGAGCTACGTGATATTCATCGTTCGCGACGACCGTCCGGCAGACATCTTACTGCAATGCTCGGACAACACTTGGCAGGCTTACAATGAGTGGCCGAGTAAGTATTCGGTCTATACACATCCGAAAGGGAATCAAGGTCCCTGGGCCGATGTCAGTTTTGATCGTCCCTATGGTCGGTACGCTCAACACAACAGCGTCGTCAACAACCCATTGTCTGCTGGTTCGGGCGAATGGCTGTTGTTTGAATTCCCGCTGGCGTACTTCTTGGAACAGCACGGATACGATGTCGCGTACTGCTCGAACCGGGACATGATCACTCCCGATCGCGGCTTGAAGACGAAGTGCTTCATCAGCGTGGGCCATGACGAATACTGGGACATCAGACAATATCACAGCGTGGTGAAGATGCGAGACGCCGGAGTCTCGCTGCTGTTTCTGTCCGGCAACTCCGTCTGCTGGGTCACCCCGTTACGTGACGGTTACGATGGTCGGCCTCACCGCATCATGTTTCGCGGCGGACCATATGGCGGCGATTACAAATACGCTGTCGATCGACAGAAAGAGAACGGCCCGTTTCCGGAGCGCGGTCCTGACGAAGGCTTCTTGATCGGTGCTCGAAATGTCGAACCGGTCAACGGCGGTGCCGACTGGGTCATCACGAAGCCCGATCATTGGATCTTCGCAGGAAGTGGCGTGAAGAAGGGAGACCGCATCCCCGGCCTCGTCGGTTGGGAATACCACGGCGATCCACCAGCGATCCCCGGCCTGGAAGTGGTCGCCGAAGGAACGGCTCTCGTTGGTGGAGTCCGTCCGCAGCAATGGACCGCCACTGTTTATCCCGGCCCGAAAAACAATTACGTGTTCAACGCCTCCACGATCTTCTGGTCGCAAGGACTTAGTTCGCCGCCCGGCCACGTCCTCCCGTGGTCCCATTGGACTCGCCCACACGGCCCGGATGAACGAGTTCAACAGATCACACACAATTTGCTGAAGCGAGCAGTCGCTGGCAAATAAAAGACAACACGGTCGATACAGCGAGAGTCTGTCCTCGACAGTCTGGGCGACTGGAGTCTTGGTGACTTTGAATGGCGAAACGGTGAAGCGTGCCAGAACCAGAGCCTTCGGTAAGGTAATGTGCCTTTGCTGGCATCAGGGTGTCTTGAGTTGAGGCTTGTTTATCGTCGTGCCGACCAGGGTGCCCGCACAAACTGGCGGGTCCAACGGTTCGATCCAGCAAGGCAAATTAGCCAGCCGTGACAAAAATCGGGTGAGTGTCGCCAGAGTGGCACTGAGAAAGTATTATTCCGCCACACGGCCGCTTGGTGAAATTGGCAGACACGCAAGATTTAGGATCTTGTGCCGCAAGGCGTCGGGGTTCGA
>CAIJTL010001681.1 GCA_903823545.1 uncultured Planctomycetaceae bacterium | reverse complement strand
AGGTCGCATCATGTTGATTGGTTATGTCAGTGACGAGCGGTTCGTGGCATTGCCCGATGTTTTGTTGGAGTTCGTGAACTCTCGCGGCGAATCGTCTGAGGTGCGTTCGCGGGCAACTGGCTCAGTTCATGCGGATCTGCCTCCTGGTGATTACCTAGTTACGTTGCAGAAGCAGGGGTTTGGGGGAAAGCGAATAACACTGACGCTCCCGACGACTCAACCGCATCAATTTCGATTGTTGACTGATGGTTTGCTTGGCTACGTCTGGCCAAAGTGTGTGCGATCGGGAGACGAAGGAGAGTTTCGAGTCCATTCGGTCGAGCCATTTCACCTCGAACTTTGGCGATACGGCTGGACGAAGGAGTTCGTCACGGGGCTCGGTTGGCATGATGAACACGGGCCGCGAGCGATGATGCAGATCACGCCCGACGGTGATTACACACAAACCGGGGTCGAGTGGAACAAGTTCGGTTACGCGAGTCCCGCGCATCGGCAAACAGTCACCGCACCAGAGAGATCGGGGCTCTACTATTTTCACGCGAGCACCAAGTCGGGCCAGTCGTTTGCATTTCCCTGGGTCGTCGCACCGGCGAGGCCAACGGCTCAAGTGGCGGTACTCGCATCGAACATTACTTGGAACTGCTACAACAACTTTGGTGGCCGCAGCAACTATATCCACGCGAATGACCTTCCCGCAGTTCCGGTCGTGAACTCGCGCCAAGAGATTGCTCGATACATCGACCCGAAGTTTCAAACCTGGGGCTGGGAATCATACTCCCCGCTGTCATTCGAGCGACCTGAGCCGATTAATCACATTGATCTCGCCGAGCAAATTACAGATCCGATCGAAGGCCGCGCCGCATGTCATATCGCGCCGGCTGAATGGCGACTGTTGGGGTGGCTCGAACGGGAGGGGTTTCAATACGACTTTTATTCAGAAACGCAGCTCCACAGCGGCCTACTGGATCTCTCGCAGTACAAGGTTCTGGTTATCAGCACGCATCCAGAGTACTGGACACGGACGATGTACGATCGAGTAAAACGGTGGGTGTTTGAAGAAGGAGGCCGCTTGATGTACCTCGGCGGCAACGGAGTAAACTGCGAGGTCGAGTTATCCGATCACGACACGATGATCGTGCAGAACGGTTCAATGACCAGCCTATGGCCCGACGGGATCGGTGCTGAAAGCCGACTCGGCAAACGTCATGAATCAGAAGCAAATCTTCTCGGTGTCGTTTTCACGCCGGCGGGGATTATGACCGGTGCTCCATATCGCGTCGTCGACGATTCTCATTGGTGCTTCGAGGGAACCGGTCTTAAAAATGGCGACGCGTTTGGGCAGAAAAGTCTACATCGCCGTTGTCCTGGCGGAGCATCAGGGCACGAGACAGATAAAATATCTGACAGCTCGCCGAAGAATATCCGACTACTTGCCAAGGGACTTAACCCAGACAATGGCGGCGCTGAGATGACGATATTTGAGACACCAAGCCACGGAAGCGTGTTCTCGGTCGGATCAATAGCGTGGCCGAGTAGTATCCCAATCGACGACAACGTCTCGCGTATCACAGCAAATGTGTTGAGACAGTTCGTGAGACAGTGCTCTTGAACTCAAATGGCATAGCCCAATTTGCCATCGCGATTCTTAAAGATGTACCCCGGCAATTCAATAATTCCAATTAACTACCAGCAAAACTCAATTCCCAACCGTCAACACATTGGGAAGTCTGGGAAGTTTCGGCCTCGAACCCAGGCTTCTCTTCCTGGCGGCATCGCTGCTAAAGTGGCCGAGTATTTGAGTTCGATAGAGGGCTCTTCTTTGGGACTTTGTCTTGCTGTTCGTCAGCCTTCCGTGGCTGGGTGATCGAGGTTGTGCTTGATCGCGGTTGATCGATGGCACGTTCTGTGGGTTTTCGTCATGAAACGTCGAGTTGTGGTTACGGGTGTCGGATGCATTACTCCGGTGGGCAATACCGTTCCGGAGATGTGGAATTCGTTACAAGAGTGCGGAAGCGGCATTGGACCGATCACGCATTTTGACGCATCGAATTTCCCGACGAAGTTTGCCTCTCAAGTAAAAAACTTTCGTTTGGGCGACTACGTTTCGAACCCAGACAATTACAAATACTGTGGCCGGAACATTCATTTTGCGATCGGCGCCGCGACCCAAGCCGTTAAAGACTCCGGGCTGGATGAACGTGATATTGATCCAACGCGATTTGGCGTTTATTTGGGAGCCGGTGAAGGCCAGCAAGACTTCGGCGTCTTCATGGGGATGATTGCCGAATCGAAGCTGGAGAATGGCGAGTTCGATCTGGAGAAATTCACTCGCTTAAGTCTTGATCGCCTCATCGGGCAGCAAGAGCTCGAACAAGAGCCGAACATGACCGCCGGGCACTTGGCTGCGTTGTTCAATGCTCAAGGCCCGAATTTGAATTGCTTAACGGCCTGTGCCGCATCTAGCCAAGCCTTGGGTGAGGCCACGGAACTGATCCGGCGCGGTGATGCCGACATCATGTTGTCGGGTGGTGCACACAGCATGATTCACCCGTTTGGAGTCACTGGGTTCAACCTGCTGACTGCGCTGTCCACTCGGAACTCTGACCCGCAACGCGCCTCGCGACCGTTCGACAAAGATCGCGACGGGTTCGTTTTGGGCGAAGGGGCTGGAATTCTCGTATTGGAAGAATTGGAACATGCGAAGAAGCGACGAGCCAGGATTTATGGTGAAGTCATCGGATACGGCTCAAGTGCGGACGCGTTTCGAATCACCGACATTCATCCCGAAGGCCGTGGTGCCGCCGCCTGCATTAAGATGGCAATGAATGACGCTAAGGTGAATCCGGAAGATATCGATTACATCAACGCGCACGGCACAAGCACTGACGTCAATGATCGCACCGAGACAATGGCGATTAAGCGAGCGTTGGGTGACCTAGCTTACAAGACGCCGGTCTCATCCACCAAAAGTATGATGGGGCATTTGATCGCCGCAGCCGGTGCCGTCGAAGCAATCACTTGCTTGTTGGCGATCAAAGATGATGTGCTGCCTCCGACGATCAATTACGAAACGCCAGATCCGGATTGCGATCTCGATTACATTCCGAATGAGGCACGTCCGGATAAAGCACGCGTCGCTCTATCAAATAGTTTTGGTTTCGGCGGTCAGAACGTGACGCTGATTCTTTCGGAGTTTAAGGAGTAGCGAGTCCGTCAAATCAAGCGGTACGACAGAAAAGCCGCGTGAGATGACGGCTTGGACGGACAGGGTGGTCCATAACCAGGTT
>CAIJTL010001680.1 GCA_903823545.1 uncultured Planctomycetaceae bacterium | reverse complement strand
GACGCACAACAACCGCAATCGAGCAGGCAATTGGCCGACGGCAACAGGCTCAAGACCAACATCATGATCGGCTGAAAAAGGAAGCTCATCCGTGAGCATGATTCGACATCCCTATCGCATCCGGTTGAAAAGTACGTAGGACGGCCCCTCAGGCCATCAATTGCCGCGAAGAGTCAGCGAGCGGGCGATATACGTCTGCCAGGAATGCGAGTCAAGCGGGTTCGAAACTGTCCTCAACGCCGATCTTGTTGGATTGCTAATTTCAGCGTCCGGATGATCGCCCAACGGCTGATGGATTTTCTGACAAAGCTCGTCCGTTCCCGACGCGAGAGAGCATCTGGTACAACTCTCGCAACGAATTGTTTGCGGTTCTTGCCACGGTGGGATCATTCGACGAAGGAACTCGTGATGTCATATTTTCGGTTTGAAGAGTTGTCGCCCGGCCCAATTGGTTTGTTGACGTTTGACGTGCCGGACAAAAAGGTCAACACCCTTTCGCAAGCGATCATGACCGAGTTGATGTCGCACGTTGCTCAGCTTGAGCAGCGAACGGATCTCAAAGGCTTGTTGTTTCGGAGTGGCAAACCGGGCCAGTTCATCGCGGGTGCCGATCTGAATGAACTCGGTGCGTTGATCGACGCAACGCGTGAGCAATGTCAGACGGCGATCGCAGCGGGACACGAACTCTTCAGCCGTGTGAGTCGCTTGCCATTTCCGACTGTGGCGCTCGTTGACGGCAACTCGATGGGTGGCGGGACGGAGTTGATCCTGTCGATGGACTATCGGATCGCGTCGACGAACCCCGCGACGAAGATCGCGTTGCCGGAAACGAAAATCGGGCTCATCCCTGGCTGGGGCGGAACTCAGCGAATGACGCGAGCGGTTGGCGTGCATCACGCAATCGACATTATCTGCGGTGCCGAAGCGGTCGGTCCGGCAAAAGCTGTGCAAATCGGCCTCTGTTTTGATGCGGTTCCGGCGGAGAAGCTTGTTGAAGTCGGCACGGCGTTGATCAATCGCGTTGTGAGTTCTGGCGAATGGAAAGTGGAGCGTAATCGACGTTCGCAACCGCTCGGCCTGAGTGCGGATGAGTTTCAATTTGCGTTCGCTTGTGCCGAAGGGGCGATCAAAGGAAAGACAAAAGGACAATACCCCGCACCACTCGCCGCGTTGCGAGCGATCAAGGAGGGGATCAACAAGCCGCTCGACGAAGCGTTGTTGATCGAACAACAGATTGCCCTCGAAGTGACTGGCACGCCGATTTCCAGCAACCTCATTTCGGTCTTCTTTATGAACAACGCCATTGGCCGCGATCCTGGTTTCATGCCGACGACGGCGAAGGCTCGCGATGTGAAACAAGTGGGGGTCCTCGGCAGCGGCTTAATGGGAGCGGGGATCGCGACCGCTCACGCTCGACGCGGAGTTCCCGCCGTGATGGTCGATGTCGGACAAGAGCGACTCGCCGACGGTATGAAGCGGGCCTGCAAAGTGATTGAAGATCGCATCCGCATCAGTCGAGCGACTCCGCAAGACATGCAAGAGATGCTGACTCGCTTGAGCACATCGACCTCGCGATCGGTCTTTTCGGATGCCGATGTCGTGATCGAAGCGATCCCCGAAAACGAGGCCATGAAGACTCAGGCGTATGCAGAACTGAAAAGCATTCTGCGCGATGACGCGATCCTGTGCAGCAACACATCAACGATCTCGATCACACGCATGGCCGAAGCGGCTCCGCATCCGGAACGATTCGTGGGGATGCACTTCTTCTATCCAGTCGATCGCATGGAACTGGTCGAAGTCATTCGCGGTGCGAAGACCGACGACGACACGGTCGCCACAATCGTGGCTCTCGCGAAACGGATCGGTAAGACGCCGATCGTGATGAAGGACTGCCCCGGCTTCCTCGTGAATCGCGTGCTGTTGCCGTACATGAACGAGGCGATGTTGCTGCTGCAAGAAGGAGCGTCGATGGACGACATCGACAAAGCGGCCACAAAATTCGGGATGCCGATGGGCCCGATTACGCTCAGCGATTTGGTGGGTCTCGACACAGCACTCTCCGCCGGTAATGTGGTTTCAACTGCGTTCGCTGACCGAGCGAAACCTTCGTCGATTCTCGCGGACCTCGTCAAAGCGGGCCGACTTGGCAACAAAACCGGTTCCGGCTTCCG
>CAIJTL010001679.1 GCA_903823545.1 uncultured Planctomycetaceae bacterium | reverse complement strand
ATTTCGCTGGGTGGGCCGAGGAAGCGATCGCCGGAGCTGGCTCCGCGATTGCGACCGTTGCCGCCGGTGAGTTGATCGGCTCCGTCGCCGCCGTCGAGTGTGTCATTGCCGAGGCCGCCGACCAGCGTGTCGGACTCGCTTCCTCCGAGCAGCACGTCGTTGCCTGATCCGCCGGTGAGCGTGTCGCTCCCGACGTTGCCGCTGAGGTGGTCGTTGCCGGTTCCGCCCGACAGCAAATCATTGCCGAGTCCGCCGGTCAGCCAATCATGACCATTGCCACCGAGCAGCGTGTCATCGCCGTCGCCACCATCGAGGCTGTCGCTGCGCGAACCCCCTTTGAGCAGATCGTTCCCGCCGCCACCGATCAGCGTCACGATCAAATTGGAACCGCTCGCGTCGAGCGCATTCGCGCTGTCGCCGCCGGTCAGTATTGCTTTTTCAAACTGAGTCAGCCGATCAACTCCGAGGCCAGTCAGCGTCGTTTGCTTCAACAGAAAATTCACGTCGCCCGATTCGACCAGCAGATCAATCCCCTCGCCACCGATGAGATAGTCATCACCCAACCCACCACTGATCGTGTCAGCTCCCCATTGCCCGTTGAGCCGATCGTTGCCGTCCCCACCGCTCAACGAATCTCGCCCCGCACCACCCAGCAACGTGTCCAACCCACTCTGCCCCGATATGCCATCATTTCCTGCTCCACCGTTGATGAAGTCGTCGCCGAATCCCCCTTCGATCGAGTCATTGCCCGTCGAACCAACAATCGAATCATTCCCGCCGCCGCCACGAATCGTCGTCGCAAGTGAAACGCCCGACGCATCAAACCGATCCGCCCCGCCTCCAAGATTGGCCACCAATCCGCGCGTGACGCTCGATGTCGCGAACCGAAATTCATCTGTGATGACGGCTTTGTCGTAGGCCCGCACCACAAACTCAGACCGACTCGCATCGCGAGTGACTCGCACATCGGACCCGCTGCTCAGCAAAAGGTCGATCGTCAGCACACCATCAATCACCGCAGCCGAAAAGCGACTTAACGAGAGAACGTAAACCGTACCGACATCAGTTCGGTCGGAGTTATCGCCAGCAACTCCGACGGCCAACTCTGTCGTTCCATCGCCGTCCAGATCACCGAGTGAAGTGACCGCAACAAATCCCTCGCCCTTCTTCAACAGCGGACCACCGTTCGCGCTATTGACCGTCAACGTATCTCGCACACTTCCATCCGAGTTCAGCAACAGGATTTTCAACTCACCGAACAACGTCTCGGAGTACGATGCGCTCGCGGCGTCCGCGACACCATTGCCGTCCAAGTCACCCACCGACGCCATTGAATAGCCAAAACCCCATTGGTCGGTTTCGATGCCACGCTTTACAGTACCATTGGAGTTCATCAAGAGAATCTCTACGGCTTTGCCACCGTACTCTTCTGAAGCGTCACCCGGTTTCGAGGCTGCCAAATCAGCGACCCCGTCTCCGTCAATGTCTCCCAGTGACGTCACGGTGGCCCCAAGATGGCCATACTCCGAATTGGTGCTTATTCCAGTTTTTTCAAATCTCTTCACCGAACCGTCGGCCTTCAAAAAAGCGACTTCAATCGCACCCCTCGGCTCGAAATCGCCATAGCCACTGTAGCCGCTGGTCGGTGCTCCAATCGCCAGATCACCAATGCCGTCGCCATCAAGGTCACCTAAAGAAGCGATCGAGTTGCCAAAACTCCTCACGCGAAAACCTGGACTGACAAACGGTTCGGGACTAATCGTTGTCGAGTCTTTGACGGTGCCGTCGGACTTGAGTAAGAGCAGATGAACTTGATTGGCGTGTGGTGCGCCAACAGAGAGATCAGGAACGCCGTCTCCATCAAAATCACACACGCCTGCCAAGCTCGCGCCGAATTGAGCATCCGCATCCAGCTCCGGCCCACCACCGACGTTGCCGCCGATCAACGTGGAGTTCTTGACCGTCCCATCAGCATTCATGAACAGCACACGCACCGTTCCGCCCGGTGCTTCTCGACTTCCAACCGCGAGATCGTTGACT
>CAIJTL010001678.1 GCA_903823545.1 uncultured Planctomycetaceae bacterium | reverse complement strand
GGAGCTAAAAGAATTGCAAACTCTTTTTGATGACCGATGCCAACGTATTAGTGGCTCGCAAGCGACCGTCACCTACTGTGAGCCAATCGGCGAAGCGGCGGCAGTCGCGTGCTATGTGACCAAGGGACTGCGTTCCGTTCGGGCGGGGGAAAAAGAGTTGCGGCTTTTTCATCCTGGCCTTGTCCGACTTCGATCACAAATGAGGTACTTTGCCCCCTGGCCTTTGCCGGACCTGCGGAACGAAGGGCGGGAGCTTTGGCTGCATGAAGTTCGACGGTTTAAGCTCAGCAAACAGGCGGTCACGTTTGATGGCATCACCCGGACCCTATTCGACCACTCCGCAATGCTGACGACGAACGTCAGCGATATATCAATTCCATCGTCTGCCGAGATTGACCTTTTCGGCTAGGACTGTAAAAACTGTTACATGATAACGAAACGCAAGAAATCAAAGACGATGACCGAAACTCTCCGGCAAGCTATCGCCGACAGCGGCTTGGCATTTATCGAATTGGAACGACAAACCGGAGTTCTCCGGCAAACGTTGATGAAGTTCGCGAGAAAAGAGTCGTCGCTGCGGCTGGATATGGCCGACAAGCTGGCACGTCATTTCGGATTGGTGCTCGTGAAAGAAGAGGACCAGTAATGGGATCGGTTTTCAAAAAGCAGACAACCCGACCGCTGCCGCCTAATGCGGAACTCTTCACCAAGAACGGTCAACGTTTTGCACGTTGGAAGCCAAAGAAGGGCAGGACGCGGACGGCAAAGGTGGCGACCGGGCGGGATGGTTCGGAGCGGATCGTCACGGAGTCGGCAACCTACGTCGCGAACTATCGTGACGGAGAAGGATTCGTCTTAACGGTTTCAACTGGATGCCGCGATGAAGATGCGGCACGGGCGGTGCTCGGCGAATTGGAGCGCCGAGCCGAACTGGTGAAGTCGGGGGTGATGACGACGGCGGAAGACCATGCCGCCGATCATCAAGCGATTTCATTGGCCGATCACATCGCCGCGTTTGGCGAGTCGATGAAAGCCAAGAATTCCACGACGAATCATTTGGCGGCAACGTTGCGTTACCTCAACCGGTTGGCTGATCAATGTGGATTTCGAGTGCTCGGCAACTTGCGGAAGGAAACATTCGAGCGTTGGTTGGTGCAAAAGATGACGGAAGGTTGGTCGGCTCGGAACCGCAATGCCTATCAAACCGCAATGGTGAGTTTCGCCCGTTGGTGTGTGGAAAGCGGAAGGTTAATGGCGAATCCCTTCGCCGGACTCGGCAAGGCGAACGAACAAGTAGATCGTCGGCGTATTCGTCGATCCCTGACGGAAGATGAACTTGGTCGGCTGTTGAATGCCGCTCGCAATCGTCCTTTGCTCGATGCTATGACAATTCGGCGTGGCAAACGCAAAGGCCAGATTGTCGGCATCGTTCGGGAAGACGTGCGAGACCGCTTGCAATGGCTCGGTCGAGAACGCGAACTGATCTACAAGACGCTCGCATTGACCGGACTTCGTAAGAATGAACTCGCATCGCTGACGATCGGACAGTTGCATTTGGACGGCGAGCGGCCATTCGCCGAACTCAAAGCGTTTGATGCCAAGAACCGCACAGAAGCCACGATCCCGCTTCGCCGTGACTTGGCGAACGAACTGGCGTCATGGATCAATGACAGGGCTCAAAACGAGCGTGTGGACGTTTTGAAGTTCAACGTGATGGCCGACACAACGATTCAGCGAACCAGTACCATCAAGCTCGCCAGCGAGACGCGGTTGTTCCGAGTGCCGGTCGAGTTGGTCAAGATTCTCAACCGCGATTTGAAGTTGGCCGGAATCTCGAAACGGGATGACCGGGGCCGAACGCTCGACGTGCATTGCCTGCGCGGCACATTCGCAACGCTTTTGAGCAAGGGAGGCGTTCCACTCCGAACGGCTCAAGCGGCAATGCGTCACAGCGATCCCAAGCTCACCGCGAACGTGTATTGCGACCCGCACATTTTGGACGTGCATTCGGCATTGGATGCGTTACCGAAGCTCCCGCTCGATGCGTCACCGACGACGAACACTCAGACGATGCAAGCCACGGGGACTGATGGAAGAGGCTCACAACTGGTTGCAGCAACGGTTGCAGTAACGGTTGCAAAACACGCTGGCCTTCGGGGTCACACGCTGACAGCCGAACGACATAGCACTTCACTCTTCAGTCGTCC
>CAIJTL010001677.1 GCA_903823545.1 uncultured Planctomycetaceae bacterium | reverse complement strand
TGTTGCAGTTGTAACGATCGTGACAACGGCTCCGATCAAACGGGCTGTGGTTGTGGATAAAGAAGCTCTCAAGCCGTGAAAACCTTGAGCTTGCGACACTTGCCCCGTCTTCATCCGAGTGAGTCTTGAAGATTGGGGCATTGCCTTTGGGATTTTGGATTTGGTCATTCTTTCGGCATTGGATTTTGGTACTTGGGGTTTACCCGCCAACGCATTTGGTTGTGGCATCGCCACGTCATGAACTCTGGTGCTTGAAAACTCTGGTCTGAGCCCTGACTTCAAGCCGGTGGTTCCAACTACATTCCTGGCATGAAAGACGTACTCATTGTTGGTGGTGGATTAGCAGGTCTCGCGGCGGCGGTTGCGTTGGCGGATGCTGGTTTGAAGGTCCAATTGCTGGAGTCGCGGCCTCGATTAGGGGGGCGTGCGAGTTCGTTTGAGGATTCCGCGACCGGCGAAGTGATCGACAATTGCCAGCATGTGGCGATGGGTTGTTGCACCAACTTCTGGCACTTCTGCCGAGTCACCGGCCTGGATTCCGCGTTTCGGCGAGAACCATTTCTGACCTTTGTCGGGCCACCAGATCCGACAGGCGAACGTCCCCCCGACTTTTGTCGATTTCAGGCGGCGACGTTTCCGTTTGCCTGTGCCCCGTGGCATCTCTCTTCCGCGTTTGCGGGATTGAGTTACCTGTCGAACCAAGACCGCTTCGCAATCGTTTGTGGGTTACTGGCAATCGTGTCAGATCGACCGCAGCCGGATGATCGGCGCTCGTTCGCCGATTGGTTGCGAGTCAATCAACAACCGGCGAGCACGATAGAACGGTTTTGGGACATCGTTCTCGTGAGCGCGTTGAGCGAATCGCTCGATCGGATTTCGTATGCTTCGGCTCGGAAAGTCTTCGTGGATGGCTTCCTTGCGAACCGAGCGGGTTGGGAAGTTTGGCTCCCGACGGTTCCTCTTGATGCCCTTTATTCCGACCGATTGCTTCCGTGGCTGGCCGATCGAGGAGTTGATGTGCGACTGAAGTCGGGCGTCGAACGGCTCGTTGAAGACGGCGGTCGCATTCGCGCCGTGGAGTTGCGAAACGGCGAACAACTCACGGCTCAGCAATTTGTGTTGGCGGTGCCGCATCATCGAGTGCTTGATCTGTTGCCGGATTCGTTGCGTCATCACTCGCAGATTGAAGACATTAAGCAACTCGAATCGGCACCGATTGCGAGCGTGCATCTTTGGTTTGACAGGCCGATCACATTGTTGCCACATGCCGTCTTGGTGGGGCGACTCAGTCAGTGGGTCTTCAATCGCAGCAGCGCCGCGAAAACCGGATCGTTCGCTGGATCGCCATCGAGCCATTATTACCAAGTGGTGATCAGCAACGCGCGAAGTCTGGCGACTCGTCCGCATTCGGAAGTTGTGGCTGACGTCGTGGCCGAATTGAAGTCCGTCTGGCCTTGGGCTGCCGACGCTCAATTGCAGCACTCGCGAGTCGTCGTTGAGCATCACGCAGTCTTCTCGCCCCTTCCGGGTTCCGATGAAATCCGTCTGCCGCAACAGTCGCCGATCAGCAACTTGCAGTTCGCTGGCGATTGGACTCGCACCGGCTGGCCTGCCACGATGGAAGGAGCCGTTCGTAGCGGTTTCCTCGCGGCAGAAAACGT
>CAIJTL010001676.1 GCA_903823545.1 uncultured Planctomycetaceae bacterium | reverse complement strand
GTTGCTGCCGCTGTTGCTGCTGAGTGCGTAAACGCCAGCCGGAATCGTCGAAGTCGATCCCGATGTGAACTTCGTCACTGATTTGCCTCGAATATCAACCGTCTGCGACATGCTGCCGGGCGACACTTTTCCCAACAGGTTCAATGACCACTGATCTCCAGAGTAAGTCCCACGCAAGCCGAGATCGAGACCGTGGAACACATTTCGTGACTGGAAGTCATCCATCCGATCAATCGTGGCGATGCCCGCCAAGTTCGGCGCAAGAACGCTGTGTTGGCGAATCGTTAACTGGTCTCCGAAATCGGCATAGCGATAACCGAAGAGCACGTCGACTCCTTGCCCTTGTTCGCCCAGGAGGCGCTCTGTGAGATCAAGATTGACCGAGTAGAAATTCGCATTCTTCGTATCGACGGAGATATTGCCGCTCGTCGTGCTTCCGGGGAACGAGACAACTTCGGAGGCCTGCACGTCAGCAACCGGATCAAAGAACGGGCGAGCCAAAACGGAGTTCACTGTCGAAGTGAAGAAGTCACTCGTTGACTGGCCGGGAAGATAGATGAAGCCCGCTTCAACTCCTTGTCCATACTCGTGGTCGAAAATGTACCCAGCTTGCAGGCGAAAACCTGGAGAAAGGCTGTGAGCCTTCGTGCCTGAGAGCAGCGTCTTCGTCCCCGATTTTCCTAACACGCCCGCATCATCCTTGCTGGCAGGGACAGGATTACTCGTCGTGACCAATGTCGGCAAATGTGCTCCCTCAAACCAACCGAAGAGAAAATCCGCAGAGACCCAACGATCATGATTGGGTTCTGCGAACGAGAAACTCTCCCCAGGCATCCCTGATGCGTTTGCTCCCTCGCTCCAGTTTTGGGCGGACGATGTCGGAGGAGATGTTGTCTCCTGACCGTTGGTTCGCCCCAACAGGCTGATGGTCAGCCCGATGGCGAGGATGATCCGATTTCGCATGACGTCGCTCCCTCGATGCCTCAGTTCGCAATTCCGCGAACCGTTGTGTCGTCCCTGACAGGTTGGAATTCACTGCAATCAAACTTCTGAAGAACTTACTAATCAGCCAGAACATGCACGGTGATGGTCAGCGAGGCCAGTCCGCCGACCCCGTCACTCGCTTGGACTTTGACGATATAGGCGTTGTTTTGGTCCGCATCAGCCGGGCTACTGAAGCTTGGTGCTGATTTGAAGCTCAAAGCACCACTCGAGTTGATCTCGAACAGGTCTTTGTCCGCACCGTCGATGATCGAATAGATCACGGTCTGTGCTGGTAAATCAGCATCGGTGGCCAACACATTTCCGACAGCCGTTGTTCCTTCAGCGACGTCAACAGAAGCCGTTCCTTCGACGACCGTAATCGTTGGTGTCGAGATGATTATTGGACTGTTGTCGTTGACCGCGGTGACCGTGACGTTGATGCCTTGAGTTGTCGAACCACCGCTGCCGTCGTTGGCGGTGACTTGGACGGAGTAGACGTTATTGGTGCCTGCGTCGGCTGGAGCTTCAAAGTCCGGTGCCGTCTTGAAGGTCAGCACGCCAGCGCTGGTGATCTCAAACAAGTCTTTATCCGCTCCATCCGAAATCGAATAAGTGACGGTCTGAGCCGGCAGGTCTGCGTCGGTCGCGACCACGGTGAGGACCGCCGTCGTGTTCTCGGCGACGTTAACCGCAGCCGCAGACGTAAAGACCGGACTGGCGTCGCTGACCGCAGTCACTGTCACGTTGATGTTTTGGGTGGCCGTGCCACCGTTGCCATCGTTGGCTTGGACCTGAACGACATAGACGTTGTCGTCATTGGCATCGCCCGGATTTTCAAAATCAGGTGCCGACTTAAAGGTTAGCGCACCACCGGTCGTGAGGTTGAATAAAGCTTGGTCAGCTCCACCAGAAAGCGAGTACGTCACAGTTTGAGCGGGCAAGTCCGAATCAGTGGCGACGACGGTTTGCACGGTCGTTGTGTTCTCCGGAACGCTCACTGCCGTCAGTGACGTGAAGACGGGCTTGGCCTCAACGGTCACGGTGAAGACAGCGTCTGGATTACCTTCGGTTCCCGTCGATACGCCGTGCTTATCAGTCGCACGAACAACGATGGTGGCCGTTCCGCTTTGATCCGCTTTCGTCGTTAGCGTCAACCGGTTCTGGACGATGAGATTAGTCGGATTGGTGAAAAGTGCTGGATTGCTATTCGAGACCACGGAGTAGGTCAGCACCTCAT
>CAIJTL010001675.1 GCA_903823545.1 uncultured Planctomycetaceae bacterium | reverse complement strand
GTCAGCAGATAGCCTTGGGCGTAAGCCCAAGGATTTGTTGGAAATCGTGCTCCTAGCCGCGAAGCGGCGACAGCAATCTGCGAGACAACAATTTGCTGCCGCCGCTTCGCGGCTCTCCAAGAGGTTTCAACATTTCTCTGCGGGCTTACGCCCGCAGCTATCTGCTGACGTCGCTTCGCGACTAAACAGCGCAGCTTCAAAACTCATGCTTCGGGTTAGTTTGATCGGCCTCCTCCTCTGCCTGCTGCTGACATCACACGCCGTCGCCGCCGATCCCGGCGCGCGAGAACGTACGTTTGTCCGAGCACTCGAAGTCTTTGATTCCGCCAAGTCTCCCGAAGACTATCGCGAATCGGCCAAGTTGTTGGAGTCGATACTCGCCGACGGATTTCGGAGCGGAGCGGTCTACTACAACCTCGGCAACGCCTACTTCCGCGCGGGCGAATTCGGCCGAGCGATCTTGGCGTACCGCAAAGCCAAACCGTATCGGCCGCGTGATCCGTATCTGGCCGCCAACCTCGAACAAGCCCTCGCCGCTGCGCCGGGGCGCTTGCCCGAACCACCTCGCCCATTGTGGAGCCACGTTTTGTTCTGGACCGATTGGCTGTCGTATCCAGCGAAGACCAAAGCCTGCTTCTTCTGTCTCGCGCTGGCCGCAACCACGACAACAGTTGCCGTCGTGAGACGAAATCCACGAATTCACTGGATCACAGTTGGGCTTGGCGTAGTCGCCTGCGCGATGGGCTGCGACATCTACATGAACCTCAATGAGACGACGGGATCTCGCCGAGCGGTCATCACGGGTGAAACAATGGCTCGCAAAGGGACCGGGAACTCCTACGAAGCAGCTTTCGATCAACCGCTTCGTGACGGGGCCGAATTCCAAGTACTTTCAGAAACTCCCGATTGGACCTTCGGCCATTTTGATTCCATCGGCGACGGCTGGGTTCGCAACGAATACGTGGCCCGCTGATCAAGACGATCCGTTGATCAAGATGAGTTCAGAGCGACCGACGATGTTAGTAGATTTCAGAATCCGACGTTGAAGCTCGTAAGGAACTCCAGTGCTCTGGCGCTCCCACCCGTGACGGGGAAAGACAGGCCCGCGTTAAAGGCCATTTGCTTTCGGAAGATGAACGAGGCACCGACCGTGAGGTCCACGACGTGCCGAGGTTCTTCGTAGATGAAGGTTGCTTGTCTAAAGGAACGAGTGGGATCTTGTGGCAAATAGACCGTCGTCGAACCATCGACCGGGCTGGTGGTGCCGGGTGCCGTTTGTGGCGGACTGCTATTCAAACCGAACGCACCGCGGACACCGTTATCGCCAATGATTTCTTTTCCCAAGACTTCAAACTGTGGGATGATCCCCAACAAAAACTTATCGGATGGCTCGCCGGTCACCAAACTTTCGTGGCGATAGACGAAGCGACCAATCGACAAGCCGTAGTCCCAGGTCGTGATCTGATCTGGTCGTGTTGGGATACTGAAGCCGGTACCACCTTGGAGCATCCAGCGGTCATCGTCGGCGAATTGGTGCAGGAACAGGAAGCCTGGATTGATACGTGAGGTTTTTTCTTGGATCGCGGCACGACGGTGCTTGATTTCCGGCGAGATCGCCACGATGCCCGACACGATGGTCATGTCACTTCGATAGAAAACGTGCTTCAGTTGAATCAGCGGGTTCGTGAAGTCCGCGGGTTGTTCTCCGCCGCCGATGGGAGCAACGTATTGGCCTTGCAGGGCGAAACTGAAGTCAGGCGTCAACGCGTACTCAAAGCCAAAGCGATACAAGTTGGAGTCTGGGAATTCGAGATAATCGGTCGTGGTACCAGTTCCGGAGTTGGCGGCGGTAAAGAGGTCTTTGAGTTGGTCGGCGCTCATCTTGCTGCCGTCTGGATTCACCATCGGCTGCCCAGCGAGGCCGCTGCCGAAGCCGGTGAAGTTGATGAACTGTGCCTGGCCATTCGACGTCGCCAGATTGTCAAACAACTCACTGAGGTCTGATGAGCCAAACACGGCGTTGTTTTGAGATTGTGCAAACTGATAAGCCCCGAAGACACGTGACCTCGGCGAGGCACCCATATTGTCCATGAAGTTGAATCGGTTTGCGGTATCCGCACGGCCCAAGATTACGTTGTTTCGCTGCAAGTAAGAACCGCGTACTTCGAACGATGGGGTATTCTGCAAACTTTGCCGCAGGTCATCCGCCGAAGGCGAAGGCATCGGGTTTGGGTTTTCGGGCGTCGGCTCTGGAGTTTGCGTTTTCTGTGCTAATAACAGATCGACTTCATCTTTCAGGAGCGCCAGTGCCTCGCCCGCAATTTTGCGAACTCGTTCCGACGGCTCATTGAAACACTCACATTCATCCTTGCCGCTGGCGACCCAACCCAGAACCGGAATTGCCTTGTCGGCGGAGCAACCACACTGGACGTCGCCACGTTCCGGATGCTTCTTGATGTCCCGTTCCATTTTTCGCTCGGCGTACATCTCAGTAAGCTGCTCGGTGGAGAACGGTTCGTGAAAAGTGGCGACGCAAGCGATTTGCTTCAGGATGAATGGATCTGGAAATTCTCGTTTGCCGTTGAGCGGCTTCAGCGGCTTCCGTCCTCGTTGAAGCTGATCAAAAAGGGCTTGTGCGGCGGCGTAGCGAACAGGCTCACGGGGATCAGCTTGCATTGTTTGCAACAAAACTTGTTGCGATTCCGGATACCAATAGCAGTCCACGGTCCCCAAATATCGTACCGCTGCGATGTCGTTACGATCTTGCTTGTCGGTCCCATGATGCAGATGAGGATCGGGCAATTCGAATGCCATGGTCGTGTGGACAAACGACAAGAGAATTGCAGTACTGAGCCACAATCGAAGGGATGGTTTCGTTCGCATACAATCGTCCCTGACTTCGACCGAGCGCGTGGCTGCGGCGAATTCGCATTTAATCCTTGTGCTGTCTGTATCGGATATGCCAAGGCGACAGTGCATTGCATGACGGTTGTAGGTCGAGACATTCCAAAGTCCAATCAGTCAAAGCCGGAATATCTTGCCATTTTGACGGTTGATGGCATGACCGAGGCTTTAACTGGAATTACTTGAAAGTTGCCATGACTCAACGAGCACACTTTTTGATAGCCACCGTGATCTGCGGGCTGATGACCGAAATTCTAGCTGCTCAATCATCTCCGTCACCGGCAACCGATCGCCGAGAGGCCAACCAGCCAATTCTGCTGGTCGATTCTGAATCCCCGAACTCGAATGTTTACGCGTTGCAATTCGTGAAGGACGGGGCAAAGGGGATGCGGCTTTTCGCGGGTGGGGAAGGAAAAGTTATTTGGCAATGGCAAGTGAGAGATGATGAAAGCTCAAAGACGATCCGTTTGGACCCGCTACCGAGGATTCGTTGGCCAATCGACCGTGGTTTTCGTGGCATGATTTCGTCGATGGCCACTAAGCCTTCATTGATGGGTGGCTCTTCGTTCTTAGCGTTTGGCGGATTTGGAGTCATTCCGGCTGATGTGCAAGTTCGGTCACTGGACCGGGAAGACTCGGTGGCCACATTTCACAGTACCCAGTTGCCGTCGATTCAAAACGGTGTCTACAGTCTCGAGTTTTTTTGGCCAGAACCGTCAAAACTCTTCGCCGTTGGCTGTGGCAGTGCGGACCCCAATCAAGCATTAGTCGTCATTTGGAATCAAGCTCAAAACGAGTCTCCATGCGGCTCCTTAGAAACAGGATTTAATGACGTTCCTTTTCTCCGCGTTTCTCCGAATGGGCGAGCACTCGTGGCTGCTGACCGGGCGAGCAAGCGGGTCCGACAATGGGTGATTCGCGAAACAGAACCGTTTCGAGCAGATGCCCCTGTGGATTTTCAAATGCCATCTCCAGTTGTGGGGCTCGAATGGACGGACGACAGTCGTTGTATCGTGGCCACTCAGAGCAACGGCCTGGTACCGCTTGACGGGAGTTCCTCGGAAAAAACCGATGCCGCAGTTGTGCGTTTACTTTTACGAAATCGCACTTCGCGAACAGTGACCCTGGCAACTCGCAGCAACGGACGAAACGTCAACACGTGGGAAGTCGCTCCCGAACGATCTCGCATTGTCACGACTTCTCCCGTGCAGCAGCTAGCTCTTCGCGATGCGATGAATGAATGGCAAACGACGGATCTTGACTTGCGGGCGAGCCCACACTGGGAGCTTGAATTTCAGGCAGACTCGAAGGATCGCCCGAGAATAATGGCGTTTGCCGGAACGAGTTTATTCGCGGCATCCCATGGAATCACTGTCGCATTAAAGAGCAGCATCAATTTTGACCCCGCTCGCCCGGAATTCGGTAAAGTTCGAAGGATTATTGACGTCAGTCCTGTTGACCCGGAAAGGCCGCTCCTAGCGAGACTTCAAGAGCCACAGTTTGACGGCCCGGTGACTGCGCTCGCAGTTTCTTCGGATGGACGCTTTGTGGCGGCTGCGGGAGAACAAACTCGTCCAACACTTGGTCAATTCGGACAACAGCCGATACCAGAGGTCCGATTGTGGCGTGTCACTGATGGAGCCCTCGTAGCCGTGACTCCGGATCGAGAGGCGGTTCAAGCGAGCCTGTCACCGATTCGTCGCGTCAGCTTGGCTCGGACCAAGCCGCAGTCCACGGTACCCGATGTCGTCCGCTTTTCGTGGAGTAATAATTCGCGCGCGACACTCTCTTTGCCCGACACACTGAAGGACCAAGCGATCTCAGTCAGTGGCAACAGTGCGGATGAGCCTTCATCGAGCGAGGAAGTCCAAGCGTGGGGACTCCGTCTCGAAAACGATCGCTTTTGGCTGACGAGTCAGGCAGCCAAGCTGGAAGACGCCGGCCCGTTTCCACATCTTGACTGGTTCAGTCGCGACATATGGCTGGCTCATCGTTTCACACGGCAAAAGAAAGAGTACATGGCGATTGGTTATCGAGCCGGCATCTTGATCTGGGATTTGGCTCGACTGCGGCAACTTTCGCAGAATTCGCCTCGGCTGCAGGAACAGGCTTTGGTGCGTTGCTTCTATGGGCACACTGGTCGGCTGAGTGGAATTAGCGTTTCTGAAGATGGCGCATACCTAGTTACGGGTTCAGAAGACGGTTCAATCTGCTTGTGGTCATTGAGCGGAATTGAGCAACCCTATGATGGCACTCGCGAGCTTGGTCTCACACTACGACGTGAGGCAAGTGGGGTTCAAGTCGATCAAGTCGTATTGGGATTACCGACGTACTTTGCTGGCCTGCAACCGAATGATGAATTGGAAAAGGTTCAACTTCCTCGCCCTGGTCGTCCAGAATCAGAATGGTTCGTGCCTCAAGACAAGTGGGCGGGAGCGTTGAAAGCAGTACCGCCTGGTTTGGAAGCGCGTTTTCAAATGCGTGGTCGACCGGGCTGGTTGATTGCCGGATTGTTCCACGAGCCGTTGTGGACTTTGTATCCAATGCTGGATGGCCAATGGGTTATGGTCACACCATCGCAGCTCTTTGGAGCGAGTAGTGATGAAGCGATGCGACGGTTTGGTTGGCATGTCAACATGGGACGAGGCAAAGACAATCGAGTCGCATTCTTCCCGCTCGATTTATTTCGCGAATCGTATGACAACGTTGTCCCGATCGTGCAAACGTCTTGGAAAGAGCAGAGACCTGCGGTTCGTTCGTCGTCATTTGAATTGCCGACTGTGGTCGAGATTCAAAAGATTCACGCTGAAATCAGCGGGCAAAAGCAAGCGATTACTGAACTCGCTCGACCGACTGACTTCGAGGTGGACTTGTGCGTGCAACCTTCCGGTCGTGAAACACCGCAGCAATTGGAATTGTGGTGTAATGGATACTTAGTTCAGAAAACTCAATTGCAGTCAAACGTAACTGGAGCCGCGTCTAAGTTTTCATGGCGTGTGGAAAAATCGCTGCTCCGAATCGGTGATCAAAATATGCTGATCGCCATTGTTCGTAGCAGCTCGGAAGGTCGATCCGGCAGCCCGCCGCTGAAGCTCGTTAATCGAGCCATTCGGACAATCACCGTTGCTGGAACGGCGATCCCGAAGATTCACTTCCTGGGGATTGGTGTTACGGACTTGAAGCATGCCGCTGACTTCGGTCAAAGCCGGGAGTCACTCAAGCCATTGCAATTCGCAGCGAACGATGTCTGCTTATTGGGGTACTCGCTGGCTGAACGGGCTCGCGCGTCAGGACTGGAAATCGGCACATTTCGATATCTGGTCTCAAAGGTTCCAGAGGGACTCACAATTGATGAAAACCAAGTCGCCGTCCCGACGCACAGCGAGATTTTGAAATCCCTTGATGAACTTCGTGAAATCGCCGCCCCTAATGATTTCGTGTGCGTATCGATTTCGTGCCATGGATTCGGTGAGCCGGACGGAGCACACCTAGTGGCTCACGACACGTCACCCAATCTTGAAAATGCAGTATCCGATCGTGAGCTCTTTGCGGAACGACTCTGGCGGCTGAAGTCTCCCTCACTAGTGCTGTTGGATGCTTGCCATTCAGGAAGTTCGCTGACGGGAGATTCGTTGCGTGGGTTGAATGGATTTGGGCTTGGTCCAGAGATCTTGGTCTCGTGCAAACCTCAGCAGCAGTCATTTGAAACACAGCACATGCATCGAATTGCCGAACGATGGTTCGGAATGAGCCTCTTCACGGCCTCCTTGGTCGAGGCACTGACTGGTCAGGAGCTAACAGGGGCCGAGACCGCCTCTCAGCAGATGAAATCGATCGTCTATCGTCCTCAAATTGATCGGAATGGCGACGGGTTCTTATCGGTCGAAGAATTAGGGCTTCATGCCACTCGGCGCGTTCCCACGCTCAAACTATTAACCAAGAACGTGGCGGCGACGACAGAGGTTATGCAACAACCTGATCTCTTACCGTCGTTGGCGTTTCCTCGCCAAAAAATCCGGCTGCGCGTTCCGGTTAGCCGTTGATCATGGCACCTAACGACAAAAGACTTCAATTGGTCGTGTTTCTCTCTAGCAAGAGTTTTTCATTGTTTCTCCGATTTGCTTGCGTCTTCAATTTGCTCGCAACTTTTCGCCACCGACGACGATCATTCTCCGAAGACAGATGCGTCTGGCTTGCCCTCAAAGGCGGAGATAGCATTCTCTCCCAATGGATCGCCACGCTTGGCTCCTTGATTGAAGGAATTTGGATCATGGCTCAATGGGTTCGGCTGGGAACAATTATTGGATTATCTGCCAGTTTGTGGTGGATCGTCGGAGGAAATGTCACCTCCTCAACTGCTGACGAAAAAGAGACGACGAAGGCAGAAACACAAACCGCGATAGGGGACGCGCTGGGAAATGCGTTGAAGCCAGGGACTCAGAAAGTAAAGCCATTTCCCGGAACGAGCACACCTGGCGCAAAAGGTTTGGTTCAGCAATCGCTTTGGCAGTTCCCGCGTCTGCGGAAAAACATTCAATTGGCCTTCGTTCTCGATGCCACCAATTCGATGACTCAAGACATTCAGAGTCTTAAGGATTGCCTGACCGATGTTATTCAGCAGATCAAAAGCCAAGTAACAGAAGTTCGGCAGACAAGCGATGTGAAAGTTTGGGTCGCGGTCGTCGTCTACCGTGATTGGTGGCAGAAGCCGACAAAGTCCGGTAATTCAGCTCGCGAGATTCGAGTGCGGTTCAGTGGAACTGACCGAGAAGAGATTCTGGAACGCCGAGAATTACCCGTCGAAATCG
>CAIJTL010001674.1 GCA_903823545.1 uncultured Planctomycetaceae bacterium | reverse complement strand
TCCCGTCTTTGCCAGGGATGGCAATATGCGTGGTTCTATGACATCACCTCTGCGCTGCGGATCTTTATCTGCGGGTTTCACGCTGTGGCTGTGTGGCTGGCTGAGCCTTGCCGGATGCGCTCATATCGTTGAGACGCGGGCGATTAAGGCTTTCGCCGACGCATTGGAGAAAGGGGATCTGGAACAAGTCAAAAAGGTGACCTCGGACAGATTTGAAGAGCAGGCGTTGCGACAAGATGTCGCCTTAGAAGACATGAAGGTGTTGCGTCTGCCGACAGGTGAAATCGAAATCGTTGATGTCAAAGAGATTTCGCCGACAGTGAAACGTGTCTCTGTCAAAGTTGGCGACTCAAAACAGCGTTTGAAGTATCAACTGAAACTCGACCCAACCAATAAGAAATGGGTCGTCGATGACATCTATCTGAACCAAAAACGAGAAGGAGTTTCGGCGACAAAATCGGTCACCGAACAAATGGACCTACTCCTTTCCGTTCGCGAGTTCCTCGACGCTTGGAAAAACGGAGATCGCGACGCGGTGCTTAACAGCACGACGGCGGAGTTTGCTGAGTTGCTCCGACCGCTTCCTCCAGCCTACCTCAATCGTTTGACTCAACAGGTCGTTGGTCGTCGAACGACAGCCAAGCCGAGAGCGCAACTCGATGACAACATCGCCTACGTCCGAATTCCGATTCCGGTGGGTGAGTTGGTTTTGACGTTGAAGCGAGCAACCGGTCGATGGGCGGTTGACGAAGCCGCAATTACGTCTCGCGACGAGAAAGTCGCCATCGCATCAACTCGTCAATTGGCACAAATCACAACTGCAGCAACGGCATTCCTCAGTGCGTACAACGAGGCCAACAAGGAACAACTGCAACCCCTTTGTACCACGAAGTTCTTCACAGGAAGTTTATTGCCCGCCAATCTGTCGCTGGTGAGCCTGCCGGGGGGAGACATTCCTTCTAGTTCCGTGCAAATTCATGTCGCATCTGCGGGAATTACACCGTCTGATTCGGACGACACACGGCAACTCGAAGGGAAACATTCTGACTTTATCGTTGAGAGCGAGACCGAAGTCTTGAAGTTGAGTTTGGTCAGAGAAGAGGGGGCCGATGCGAGCATCAATGCGAAATACCTGATCGAAGAGGTCACTGTCTACGACCTCGGAAGTAAGCAGGAAAAGCGATTGTCTGCACTCTTCACGGCCCACGAGTTAGTCCAACTCTACGCGGAAGCTCTCGTCTCTCGTGATCTCGAATCGTTGAAATTGAGTTCGTCACCGGACTTCAAGAATCGCGTTTGGAAGGGAATGCACGTCGGCCTGCTTCATGAGTTGCCACTCGCCGAGATAGAAGACGCGCCACCCAAGGTTCAATCGACAAATTTCAATGGCACGGTCACGGAAGTCACCGTCACACAAGGTTCGCGAGCGCTGACCTATCTACTCCAAGATCGACAAGGTGAGCTGTTTGTTGACGATGTCTTGATGCCGACAATTGGCAGACCAAGCTCTCTGAAAACGACACTCGAATTGATGCACCCGATTTTGAATTTTGCATCAGGTGTCCGACTCCAGCAGCTCGAAATGCTGCAGCGATGTTCTTCGCGTGACTTCAACCGTCTCGTGTGGCATCAAACTCCAACTGTTCCCAACATCGGCCTTGATGCCGTGCAGCACTTACTCGCACCGCTTGTTTCCATAGAGCAAACCGATGACCGAGCCGTTGTTGTACTTGGCGATGACAAGTTTGGAGCACAAGTCACGTTGGTTCGCGAATCTGGTCAGCACGTCGTCGATGAATTGGTGCTGATTTCAGGCACAATGCCGCGAGATCACGTCGAATTGAAACGTTCATTGCGAATGCACATCGCCACGTATGGAGTCGGCAAGCAACCTCGCGAAGAAAGCAACGCGATCGTCCCGGCATCAGGTGTGCGACGTTAATAAGGAAACGCTCAATGTCGAATTCGTTCCTGCCGTTGGTTCACCGTCATCTTCGATACGCTGTCACGTTTTCATTCGCCAGTCTGTGGATGCTGGCGATCTCGTGCCTGACTGGAGCGATGGCTGCAGATACCGAACCAGTTTCCTTGAAGTACAAGTTCCAGGCGAATCAATCGCTGCACTTCGAGTACGCACAGGACATGACGTTTCTGTCTAAGAAGCGACAGTTTCAAGAACAGATCAAGAGTCAGACGTCCGCTGACAAGCATCTCCGAGTGATCTCAGTTGACGCTGACGGAAACGCGTTGATCGAACCGGTCATTGATCGCGTTCGCATGGTGAGCAGTAAGGACGACGAACCAGAAATGAAATTCGACAGTCTTGAAGTGGCGAAGGATCTCGAAACGTGCCCACCTGCCTTTCGTGGGATCATGGCCACGGTCGGTAAGCCGATGGTCCAAATCAAATTCTCACCGCGTGGTAAAGTTTTGTCAGCCAACGGAATCAATGGCGGAACGAACGCCGCCAAAGGTCTAGAAAATGACCCAAGTTTGAACTTCCTCATCGTCTTGCCCGAACAGCCAATCAAGGTCGGTGACACTTGGAAAGACGATTTTGAAGTCAACGTGCAAATCGACAAAACGCTCAAGCAAGGGATCAAGCTGCGTCGCGAGTATCGTCTCGCAAAAGTAGACGGTCCTCGCGCCGAAATCGAACTCAAAATGGGAACGATTACTCC
>CAIJTL010001673.1 GCA_903823545.1 uncultured Planctomycetaceae bacterium | reverse complement strand
TGTCGTCAGTCGTTTGTCACACATGGAAGACATCGTCGTCAGCGAAGTGCTGCTCGACAAAGACCAGTCGCGAGTCACCGTCCGCAACCTTCCGGATGAGCCAGGTGTCGCTGCGAAAATCTTCACGGCGGTCGCTCAAGGGAGCGTGATGGTCGACATGATCGTCCAAAACATCAGCCAGCGCGGCCACGCTAATTTGTCATTCACCGTCCTCCGCAAAGATCTCGATCAATGCTTGTTGCTGGTTCGCGAAGTTCTGGAACCGTGGCGAGACGCAGCACTGAGCTTTGAACGGGATATCGCCAAGCTATCCGTCATGGGGATCGGCCTTCGCAGTCACACTGGTGTCGGCGAGAAGATGTTTAACGCGTTAGCTTCCGCGAACGTCAACATTCAAATGGTGAGCACGAGCGAGATTAGAATCAGCGCCGTCGTCTCGCCAGCCGATGGGCAACGAGCGTTGGATGCACTGTTGAAGACGTTCGATCTTTGATTTTTACCGTGAAGTCACAACGGTCGCGATGCTTTCTGATCGCATTCAGCGTTTGGGAACTCAATGTGGCGGTTCCACAATCACGAATCATTGGTCCGATGAAAAGATCCTTTGCGTTCCTTGGTATCTTCGCGTCTTTGCATTGAAAGAAGCATTCCAATGCGGCAGATCCGTCTCACCGCATACCACGTTCGCATCCCGCTGAAGCACAAAGTGCGTCATGCGTCACATTCGCGTGAAGAGACTGACTCGTTGGTTGTGCGATGTGAACTCGATAACGGAGCGGTTGGTTGGGGCGAAGGGCTTCCTCGCCCGTATGTCACGGGTGAGACGATCGACAATGTCTGGGGTTTACTCGCAGAGAGTGATCTCGCTCAGCAATTGGCCGAGCCGTTTGAGAATCTTTCACAAGCGATCGCGTTATTGGATCGGTTTAAGCTGAAGGTTGCTGATTGCGATTGCCCGTTTGTGGAACGTGGATGCTTTGGAAACTCGGCGCGATGCGCTATTGAACTTGCCCTTTTAGATGCAACGGCTCGATCCGACGGAGTGCCGCTATCACGCGTAACCGAGTTGGTTCCCGAGACGATTGCGATTCGTGAATCGAAATCGCAAACACGATACGGAGCGGCCATCACGACGATGTCTCGATGGAAGACGGCGATTCGTGCTTGGAAGATTCGCCTATATGGTTTTCAGCAAACGAAAGTAAAGGTCGGCGTTGACGGTGTTGATGACGTCGAACTGCTCCAGCAGGTTCGCAAGATTCTGCCAGCCAATCGCATCGATATCCGGCTCGATGCAAACGAAGCGTGGTCCTGCGAGAACTTGGAGGCGAAGCTGGCACCGCTGCGGTCCTTCGAGATCACCTCGCTGGAGCAGCCCGTTCCGCATTCAACCGTCGCAGGCTTGGCGAAACTACGTGGGAAAATCGGTGTCCCACTGATGCTCGACGAGTCGCTGTGCAACCTGACCGACGCACATCGCGCCATCGAATCGGGGACTTGCGACTTGTTCAACATCCGGCTGTCGAAATGCGGCGGACTCATCCCTTCATTACGTTTGGCCGCCGTTGCTCACCAAGCGGGCTTGGGCTATCAGCTCGGTTGCCAAGTGGGTGAGACAGGAATTTTATCAGCAGCCGGTCGCCACTTCGCGTGCTCAGTCGCCAACATTCGCTACCTCGAAGGAAGCTACGACCGACACCTCGTCCGCGAGCGACTCACCGTGCAAGACATCACCTTCGGTCGAGGCGGACTCGCACCCGCGTTGACGGGGGCGGGACTTGGAGTCGATGTCGATGACGCGGCGTTGCAACGAGTCACAGTGCGTCAGCAGACGTGGTCACCAAACTAACCCGACGCGTGAGCGAGGGCGAATGCTTAACCGACATGATTTGTGGCGATGTCCTTCAGAACCTTCGCCTCGCGAAGGCGTCAGGTTAGTCGGATTGCAGCTTCAGATCGTTGAGTTACGGTCCATTGATCACCTCAACAACAACTTCTGCCAGGAGCCTACGATGATTGTTCGGGCCTTCACTTTGATTGCTCTTGCCATGGCTATGTTTTCGACCTCCGCTCGAAGTAACGAATGGACGCAGTTTCGCGGGCCAAGTGGCTTGGGAATTAGCGACGAGAAAGATTTGCCGACGAAATGGTCGGATACAGAAAACATCGCTTGGAAAGCAGACCTACCGGGACCGGGTGCATCGAGCCCAATCGTTGTACGCGACCGCGTCTATTTAACCTGCTACACCGGCTATGGTTTGGAACCGAACAAAGGTGAGCAGAAAGATCTGCGACGGCATCTGCTCTGCTTTGGGCGTACTACCGGGAAGCAACTTTGGGCCAAATCGTTCGAACCAAAACTCCCCGAACACAACTACCAGGGAGAGGGGGCATATCACGGTTATGCGGCGAGCACTCCGACTTCCGATGGCGAGCGGCTGTATGTGTTCTTTGGAAAGTCGGGCGTCTTTTGCTTCGACTTGGATGGCAATCAAATTTGGCAAGTCAGTGTTGGAGATGGACTCAATGGTTGGGGTTCAGGTTGCTCGCCGGTCTTGTTCGGAAAGCTGCTGCTCATCAATGCGAGCATCGAAAGCGGCTCGCTCATCGCTTTGGACAAATTGACTGGCAAAGAGGTGTGGAAGGCGGACGGCATGCGTTCGGCTTGGAACACTCCGCTGCTCGTCAGCGGCAAAGAGCGGACTGAAGCCATCGTGAGCACAGAGGGCCGACTGCTGAGTGTTGATGCGAACGACGGTAAAGCGTTGTGGAATGCAGACGGCGTCCATCGCTATGTCTGTCCGAGCGTGGTCTCACACGGCAATGTCATCTATGCGATCGGCGGCGGACACACGTCATTGGCCGTGCGACTTGGCGGAAATGGTGACGTCACTGAGTCACACGGCGTGTGGCGGAAGACAAAAGGATCGAACGTCGGCTCACCGGTTTATTTCGACGGCCATTTGTATTGGGCCGGCGATGAAGGTGGTTTTGTTTGCTGTCAAAACGCAGCGACCGGAGAGACGGTTTTTCAAGAACGCCTTGATCCTCGTCCTGGCAGAATCTGGACGTCTCCCGTACTGGCTGACGGCAAACTCTACATCGTCTCGCAGCACGCAGGGACGTTCGTTGTGGCCGCCAAACCGAAGTTTGAATTGCTGGCCCACAACACCATTGAAGGGGACGACAGCCGGACCAACGCATCACCTGCGGTTCATCACGGACAGTTGCTGCTTCGCACGGACCGGGCACTGTATTGCATCGGCAAAAAATAACTTTGCCCCACGTCGTGCTTTTGGGAAATGACTGGACGACATAACTCCTACAGACTTCAAGCACTCGGCCCGAAGGCGTCGAGTGCTTGTTGTTTGACCGCTCGTAAGTCGAGTTTGCCGGTGCCGAGCAGCGGGATTGATTCGACTTCTCGGAAGCTGTCTGCGGACGGAATCCAAAGATTCGGGAGGTCGCGGGACCCGAGTTCTTTCAGGATTTCATCGACCGTCTTCGACAACTTCCTATGAATGACGACGAGCCTTTCCCCTTTCTTCGCATCGGGGACGGACGAAACTGCGAGTTTGATATCGGTATCGTCGC
>CAIJTL010001672.1 GCA_903823545.1 uncultured Planctomycetaceae bacterium | reverse complement strand
GCCACAATGACGCTCACAGGCCGCCGTACAGACCCGGTCGCCATGTTGCGGTGACGTGGCGTCTGATGATTGGGTGGCTAACATGCGGTGGTTCTCTACTTCAGCGAACGTCTTTCTCAATTCTTGTGAGCGTGTTGATGAATCAGTTTTCATTTCGCGGCGGTTTCGTTTTTTGCATCGCACTGAGCCTGTGGCTCAGTGGCAGTAGCGTTTACGCGGACGGCTTGCAGTATCCACTGACGGCAGTTGCATCGCCGGACGGCAAAACGTTGTTTGTCGCGGATCTCAACCAGCCCGGCGTTTGGAAATTGAGCGACGGCAAACTGAGCCTGTTCTTTCAAGCCAGCAAGAAATTTCGGACCCCGCTGAATCGAATTCGCTGCATCGGCGTTGATCATCAAGGGAAGCTCTTAGCGGGTGATTCATCGACTCGCGAAGTGTTTCGCTTCGATGACGAGGGCAAACCACAGCCACTGACGGCTGGTGGTATCGGCATTCCGATGGACCTCGTCGCTGATCCGGACGGCAACATCTTCGTGACCGATTTGGAACTGCACTGGATTTGGAAGATCGCGGTCGGCGCATCGAAGGCAGAGAAGTTCGCGGAAGTTGCCGCACCTCACGGCATCACCATCGACGCCGACAAGAACCTGTGGGTTGTGTCACACGGCAAGAATGCCGTGGTGAAAGTGACTCCCGAGGGGAAAGTGGAAACGGTCGTCGAAGGTCGGCCTTTTCAGTTCCCGCATGAAATTGAACTCGGCAAAGACAAGACCGCCTATGTCACTGATGGCTACGGAAAATGCGTTTGGAAAATTCCCCCTGGCGGCAAGCCAACCAAACTCGTTGAAGGAGAGCCCTTGAAGAATCCAGTGGGCCTGACCTGGCAAGGAGAAACCTTGTTGGTCATCGACCCACACTCAAAGGGAATCTTTTCCATCGGAACGGACGGAAAACTTTCACCGGTTACGGCCTCAACTGAGAAGTAGACTCTGTAAGCAAGAAACTACTCTCGTTTGCCACGAGAGACATCAAGGTTGTTCCAACGAAGTTTGCAGGAGTTAGCGTAAGGCACCGTATCATGAACTCGCACCGTGTCATTTTGGGAATGTTGATGCTGAGTGGCTGGATCGCGTTCCAGACCCTCGCTGCAGCGTCCGCACAGGCGAGTTGCGGGGATTACTTGATTGGCACACATCATTCGCGATCGGCACTCACGGTCGCTCATGACTTTCCAGACCTGCCTGGAATCAACGGCGAGCAACGTTCGCCGCGAACACCTCAACCAAAGCCCCCCTGCAATGGACCTAATTGCCAAAAGAGTCCCACAAGACCAATCGCACCGGTACCAACAACAATAAACCTGTACGATCACGATCGGGTTTGCTGTTTGTTGCCAGCAATGCCTTTGCTGAAGCCTGATGCCACCGTCTTTTTGCCATCGGAACACGTCCACCACTCGATTGGGCATCCGTCTTCGATCGACCATCCGCCGCGAGCTTAGTCCGTTTGTTGTACCCCGCTTCATTGGGATGCAGTTCGTGGATTGCATCGTGCGATCAACGACAAACACGCGACTGCTTTTTGACTCGTGGAGTTTTCCGATGGATTCTATTCCGAATGATTCGGCCGCATCTTCATCTGCGCCGAACAATCCAGTTGCTACTGCGACACCGAACGTCATGCCGATGCCGACGGGCAAACTTTATGTGCGAGCGGTCACGCCCGGTTTGCGAAAGCTGCTGTATGTCGTCTTCGGCTTGATCGCTCTTTTGGGCGCAAACTCGTTGTACCTCATCGCGATCACGGCGATGGAGGCTATCACCAAGCAGACGTTTGAAAATTACTTTTACCAGTTCATGTTTCTGGGGCACTTGGTGCTCGGCATGTTGCTAATCGGGCCGCTGGTGGTTTTCGGAACGTTGCACATGCTGTATGCGAAAGACCGCCGGAATCGGCGAGCGGTCAAAGTGGGGTATGTGCTGTTTGCCGTCTCGATCATCGTGCTTGTCACTGGCTTGCTGCTGATGCGAATCAGCGGATTGGAACTGAAGCAGCCGGTCGCGCGTTCGACGGTTTATTGGCTACATGTGATCGCACCGGTCATGGCCGGTTGGCTGTATTGGCTGCATCGACTGACCGGTCCCAAGATCAAATGGAAGATTGGCCTGACTTACGCTGTCGTTGTTGTTGCTTCGGTCGTGGCGATGGTCGCGCTGCATTCTCAAGACCCGCGAAAGTGGAACGTCGCCGGACCGAAAGAAGGTGCGAAGTACTTTGAGCCTTCGTTTGCAAAGACAGCGTCGGGTAACTTTATTCCGGCAAAGACCCTGATGATGGACGACTATTGCCAGAAGTGTCATGCCGATGCTCACAAGCAATGGGCCGAAAGTTCACACCGGTTTAGTTCGTTCAACAATCCGGCATACCTTGCGTCGATTCGCGAGACACGTGAAGTGAGCTTCAAACGAGACGGCAACGTGCAGGCGTCTCGCTGGTGCGCCGGTTGCCATGATCCGGTCCCATTCTTCAGCGGAGCGTTCGACGATCCGAAGTACGACTTACAAAAACATCCGACCGCTCACGCCGGGATTACTTGCACGACGTGCCATGCAATTACCAACGTCAACAGCACGCGCGGCAACGCCGATTTCACCATCGAAGAGCCGACGCATTACCCGTTCGCCGAAAGCGAAAACGCGGTGCTGCAATGGGTCAACAATCAGATGGTCAAAGCGAAGCCCTCATTTCATAAGAAGACGTTCTTGAAGCCGCTGCACAAGACGGCGGAGTTCTGTTCGACGTGCCACAAGGTTTCGCTGCCGTATGCCCTGAATCACTACAAAGAATTTTTGCGCGGTCAGAATCATTTCGACACGTATTGGCTCAGCGGCGTCGGACACGGAGCCCGCAGCTTTTATTACCCGCCGAAGGCGATCGCGAATTGCTCGGGCTGCCACATGCCGCTGGCGCAATCGACCGATTTCGGGGCAAAGGACTTCGATCAATCGAACAAATTCAGCATTCACAATCACTTCTTCCCAGCGGCAAATACCGGGCTGGCATGGATTCGTGACGCGAAGCCGGAAGTGATCGAAGCTCATCAGAAGTTTTTGCAGGAGATTACTCGCGTTGACATCTTCGGCGTGAAGGAAGGAGGGACGATCGACGGCAAGCTGATCGCGCCGATTCGACCAAATGTTCCGAAGCTTAAACGAGGCGAAAGATATCTGCTGGAAGCAGTCATCCGCACGCTGAAGCTCGGACATCCGCTGACACAGGGGACGGTGGACTCGAATGAACTGTGGGTCGAAGTCACGCTGACTTCCGGCGGAAAGGTGATCGGTAAGAGCGGTGGAATGGATGCCGATCGTGAGGTCGATCCGTATTCGCACTTCATCAATGTCTTCATGCTCGACCGCGACGGGAACCGGATCGACCGCCGTAACCCGCAGGACATCTTCACGCCGCTCTACAACCATCAGGTTCCGCCGGGTGCGGGTAACGTCGCACATTATGAATTCACACTGCCCGATGACGTGACTGCTCCCGTGACGGTCGAAGTCAAACTGCAATACCGCAAGTTCGACAAGCAATACATGGATTTTGTCACGAAGTCTGCGAAATCCGGCGATAAGCCGATCAAGTCGTTCAAGCCCGGCGAGAAATATCTGAACGACACGCCGATCACGACGATGGCCGTCGATGCCGTGACTTTTGCGGTCGAAGGTGTGGCTGACGCGTCTCGCGTCAGCACCGACGCGGGACGCGTCGGCCACGAATCTTCGATCCCGCCGTGGCAACGCTGGAACGATTACGGAATCGGGCTGTTCCTCGAAGGGAAGGCGGAGTTGCGTCAGTCAATCGACGCTTTCACAGAAGTAGAAAAGCTCGGTCGCTTCGATGGGCCGCTGAACTTGGCTCGTGTGCTGCACCGCGAAGGGCGGCTCGACGAGGCGGTTGAAGCATTGAACCGAGCGGCAAAGCACGGCACGTCCAAGGACGATCCGCCCGCACCGCGCTGGACGCTGCAATGGCTCACGGGCATGGTCAATCGCGAACAGGGACGACTCAAAGAAGCGGAGACGAATTTGCGCAGTGTGCTCGAAGATCGATCGCAGGAAATGATTGATCGCAACTTTGATTTCAGCGGTGATTACGAAGTGATCAATCTGCTCGGCCTAACGCTGTTTGAGCAGGCGAAAGCAATCCGCGTCGAAGGAGATCCTGAACGGCTCCGGCTCTTGAATGCAGCCGCTGATCGGTTCAAAGCCACGCTGGCGATTGATTCAGAAAATGTCTCAGCGCACTACAACTTGCATCAGATTTACGAAGACCTCGGCAACAAAGAGGAGGCAGCGTTCCACAGCGCCGAACACCTCAAATATAAGCCCGACGACAACGCACAAGGCCGAGCGGTCCGGCTTGCTCGTGAAAAATATCCGGCTGCAAACTTCGCGACAGAAGCGTTGGTCATCTACCCGCTGCAACGACCGGGAGCACCGGGATTGAATGCAATCGAAAACAAGACCTTAGACAACACCGCTCCAGAAAAATCTGTGCCTAGCGGAGGAAACTGATTGCACACAGCCTCCTTGCACTCCACTTCGTTGTCTTCGTTTGTTTCTGGTCAAACCAGCCTCGTCAAGATTTTGAACAGAAGCAAACGAAGGGAACGAAGTGGGAATATAGAGAAGGGTGTGCTGCGGTTGATTGATAATAAGCAATGTAAAACTCCCAAGAATCGGCGGAAGAAAGACCTAGAGAGTTGACTGATGGGCGACTTCTTTAGGCTCATTTTTGAGCCAATCATTGATGTCTTGATACATCTATTGAACAACACTGGCCACAAGGATGAAAAGAAAGTGACGCTTGGGTGTATTCTCACCTTGCTTCTGATCTTTGGCATACTCTGTCTCATCGCATGGTTGCATAGGAACTGAGTTGAATAAGGAGCTGCAAACTATGGGCTTTGTGGGTTTTATTTTTGAGCTGCTTTTGGAACTGGGAGCGGACATGTTTGTCTCGGCGGTGACTGCTGATGGGGCGGAATCTGTGAGATCTGGTCGGCGGTTCGCAGTGGGATGTTTGGTGTTGATCGCTTTGGGTCTAGTGGTTTGGTTTTTCATTGCGTCTCGACAAACTTGATCGCTGTGGAATCAATTTGTTGGTGAATCAATCGGTGGGATATGGAAGGATGCGGTCATGTCGGATAAGAACTCGGACGTCGATGCTAATACGCTGGAGCGGGACGACTCGGTGATTGCCACGGCATTTAAGCGATCACTGTTGGTGTTCGTCGTCTTGACGATCATCGGCGGGGTGGTCACGTATCAGTTGCTCAAGCCTGGGCCGAAACCGCCCGTGGTCATTACTCAGACCGATAAGCCCGAAGTTCGTCAGAAGGCTCGACTCGAATTGCCGGAAATGCGGTTCACCGACATCACGGCTGATGCGGGAATTCGCTTCACGCACGAAAACGGGGCATACGGCGACAAGCTGCTGCCAGAGACGATGGGAAGCGGCTGCGCGTTTCTCGATTACGACAACGACGGCGATCAGGACATTTTGTTTGTGAACTCATGCCGCTGGCCGTGGGATCCGCCGAAGAAAGGGCGCGCCGATGCGGACGAGAAGATTGCCGCGAAGCCGACTCAAGCTCTGTATCGCAACGATGGCAAAGGCCACTTCGATGATGTCACGAAGGAAACGGGGTTAGACGTCACGTTATACGGAATGGGGATCGCTTGCGGCGACTACGACAACGATGGTGATGTGGACTTGTTCTTTACGGCAGTCGGTAAGAACCGGCTCTTTCGCAATGACGGCGGAAAGTTCGTCGAGGTCACCGATGACGCACGTGTCGGCGGAGTCGAATCTCAATGGAGCACCGGAGCGGGCTGGTTCGATTACGACAACGACGGCGACCTCGACCTGTTCGTCGTCAATTACGTCGAATGGACGAAGGACTTTGATCTCGCTCAGAAATTCACGCTGATTGGGGGAGGACGTGGATACGGTCGGCCTCAACCTTTTAACGGGACGTTTCCTTACCTTTATCGCAACGACGGCAGCGGCAAGTTCACCGACGTGTCAAAAGAGTCGGGCATTCAGATTCTGAATCCAGCCTCGAACGTCCCTGTGGCGAAGTCGCTTGGGATTACGTTCGCGGACTTTGATAGCGATGGCTGGGTGGACATTGTGATTGCAAACGACACCGTCCAAAACTTTTTGTTGCATAACCTTGGTAATGGCAAGTTTGAAGAAGCAGGAGTCACCTCGAGTGTGGCGTTTGATCTCGACGGCAACGCGCGTGGCGCGATGGGAATCGACACTGCCTGGTTCCGAAATAGTCCGGCGATCGGCATCGCGATTGGGAATTTCTCCAACGAGATGACCGCGCTGTACGTGACCAAGTCGAACGATTTGCAGTTTCGCGACGAAGCAGTTTCAAACGGACTTGGCCCGAACACGCGGATCGAATTGAAATTCGGCGTCTTCTTCGCCGACTTCGATCTCGATGGTCGCCCCGATTATTTCGGCACGAATGGGCATCTCGAAAACGAGATCAACAAAGTTCAATCGAGCCAGCACTACGAACAGCCGCCGCATCTCTTCTGGAACTGCGGCCCTGAACAACCAACCGAATTTGAACCGGTCCCGGTCGGTAAATGCGGCGCAGACTTTTTGAAACCATGCGTCGGCCGAGGCTCGTCATACGCAGACATTGACGGTGACGGCGATCTCGACATTCTCATCGCAACCAGCGGACAAGCGGCTCGATTGCTACGCAACGATCAGAAACTCGGCCATCACTGGGTGCGGTTTAAACTTGTCGGCAGCGATAAAACGAATCAAGACGCAATCGGTTCGATCGTTGAGTTGCACACTGGCAAAACGGTCCAGCGCCGCCAAGTAATGCCAACGAAGAGTTACCTCTCACAGGTCGAGTTGCCGGTCACGTTCGGTCTTGGAGCCGCAACAAAGATCAACAAAGTCGTCGTCCGCTGGGCTAACGGCGGGACGCAGGAATTGGATGATGTGGCAGTGGACCGGTTGGTTGAGGTTCGCAAGCAATAATGATGTGGTCGGCACCTTGCTCGATTGATGCGATTTCTGAGAAGAATGGGAACGATGAAACTGAGCTACCGCTGATCCACTTTTTTCCAACCAATCCCATTCAAGTCCCACGCTTCAGTCGCTTGCGAAAGACCTCAAACGATTCCGTATTCGCGACGTCCTTTGCTTCTAGCCCAGCGCGGCGGGCTTGGAAGACTCCGTATTGCATCACGTCAAAACCTTGTGTGCTGTGTGAATCGGTATTGATCACGATCGGGATACCTCGATCTTTCGCTGCTGCGGCGTGGATGTCGTCGAGGTCCAGGCGGCTGGGATGTGCGTTGATCTCCAGCATCACGCCGTGGTCGGCGGCCGCTTTGAGAATGTCGTCGAAGGTCATGTCGGCACCGGGGCGATGGCCGATCAATCGGCCGGTGAGGTGGCCGATGACGTCGACGTGCGGATTGCGAATGGCGTTGAGCAGCCGCTTGTCGATCTGCTCGCGCGGCTGTTTCAAACCGTAATGCAACACTGCGATCACCCAGTCCGCTTCGGCAAGCACGTCATCCGGCAGGTCCATCGTCGCATCTTCGAGGATGTCGCATTCGATTCCTTTCAGGATGTGAATACCGCTGACTTGTGAGCGGACTTTTTCGATCTCGTCCCAGTGGGCTCGCAGCCGGTCG
>CAIJTL010001671.1 GCA_903823545.1 uncultured Planctomycetaceae bacterium | reverse complement strand
AGCGATGCTCGGAGACCACCCCGTTCAAGTGCATGCAGGCCGGCAATCGTTGTTCCGCCTGGGCTTGTGACGGCGTCCTTCAGAACACCCGGATGTTGACCAGTTTCCAGCACCATCTTCGCAGCGCCCATCACCGTTTGCGCGGCGAGCTTTGTGGCGATATCACGCGGCAAACCGACACGCACCCCCCCGTCGCTGAGCGCTTCGATGATTTGATAGACGTAAGCTGGTCCGCTTCCTGATAGCCCCGTCACGGCGTCGAGCAACTTTTCGTCGACGGCGACTGCCACGCCGACGGAAGACAGAAGACGTTCGACCAACGCCTTGTCGTCAGCGGTCGCCGCTCCCCCAATTGCGAAACCGCTTGCCGACTCGCCAACTAAACAGGGAGTATTGGGCATGACTCGCACCAAGCGAGTGTGGTGGCCGAGCACGGACAGGATTGCGTTAAGCGAAATTCCTGCCGCGATCGAAATCACCAAATGGTCGGCGGTCAAATGATGTCGCAGTTCGGCGAGAACACCACTCATCTGCTGCGGCTTAACGGCCAGGATTAAAATTTGTGCAGAAGTTGCGACCTCGGCGTTTGAGTCAACAACACGAGCCCCCGTCTCGTCTGCAAACTGCGTCTTGGCTGCGGGAACAACATCGCTGGCAACGATCTGTTCTGTCGTCGAAAAGCCTGCCGCGACAAGTCCGCGAGCGAGCGCCGTCGCCATTTTGCCCGCGCCGATAAATCCAACTCGCCAACTATTTGACTGCGTCACGTCTGATTCACTCCCAAGCCTTGTCGTCGTTCTTCTTGCCGCTCAATTCGATTGAGTCAAAGCACACCGTACTTGCGATACGCTTCACCCGCCAGCATTCCTCCTCGGATTGCGTCGCGAGTGATGTTTTCCTCGTGGACCTTGTCCCACGCTCGGCGAATCGCTTCCGCTTCCAATTCGCGAGGGACTACGACGATGCCATCGATATCGGCGATGACCAAGTCTCCTGGTCGGAACTCGATGCCATCAATCACGACCGTCACATCAATGTCGATGACGCGTTGTCGATGTAGGCTGTCGAGCAGATTTGTTCCTCGCGCCCAAACAGGAAACTCCATCGCTGTCATCTGTCGAACATCGCGGACACTGCCATCCACGATTGCTCCCACGCAACCACGATTTTTCGCAGCGGTACTGAGCAGTTCCCCCCAAATACCCGATCGATTGGACCCGCTTGCGGCACAAATCAGAATGTCATTCGCACGGCAAGAATCGACGGCGGCCAGTTCCAGCTCATACGGCTTCGGATCAGTGTGAGCCATATCAGCCCACAGCGATGTCTTGCATCGACCGACGAGCACTCGATCGGTCACCGTCATCGGCATTAGTGGTGCCAACGGAGAATGGTGACGATGCCCGAGACTATCTAAGGCGTCCGAAACAACCGCAGCCGTCAAGGACTGCCGCATCAACTCCAGTGTTATCTCTGCCGGTGCGGTGCTCACAATTCGTCTCCATGTGGTTGTTCAGAATGTGGCGAATGTGATACCCGAACGAATCCCGAGTTTCCACGCGGTGGCTCGACATGGCTTTCTTCGGTCGGGATCATGCGACCGCTTGTTGAAGGGCTACGTAATTGCGAGTTGATCCAAAGCGGCGT
>CAIJTL010001670.1 GCA_903823545.1 uncultured Planctomycetaceae bacterium | reverse complement strand
TTTCAAAATCTAGCAGCGAAATGAGTGTGTTCCAACCAGTTGGATCAACTGCACTTTGTGAACGCAGCTTACGATAGTACGGCTCAAGAAGTTGTTGATCTTGGAGATAAAGACAGAGATACCTCGCTTGAGCATAGTCAATCGCTTGATGTTCGGTGCGCAGCCCCGTGTTGGCCAAATCGAATGTGGGACGTAAGTGGTTTTCGTGGATCGCTCGCAGCACTTGATGCACGCGCCAATTGTCGGTCCCGCACAATCGGCGAGCGTTGTCGGTGAATTCACTTTGTTCAAAAAGTGAGGCCAATCCCTCGTCGAACCATTCAGGCATTTGTGGGAAATCAAAATGTGCCAGCGCGTGAGTGAGTTCGTGCGCAAGAGTACCGCTGCCTGTTGAGACGTTGACGACAACTCGACGCTGAGGTCGGAGATAATAGCCGTAGTACGAATCAGCCTTTCTACGATCCACTTGACGTGCAAAGTCTCGGAATCGAACCTCATCAGCAAACGCGATGATTGTGATCGGCTCGCTCGGCGATGCGTCAAAAAAGCTGATGTTTAACGCTCGTTCGGTGGGGCGAACCACGTCCCGATACAGTCGATCGAGCACTTCCTCAGTCATGTCCCCAGCAATGACATACGGCGGACGAATGAGAATGGTGTCGGAACGATCGAGTCGAGGCACTAGATCTTGAGCCGTCGCCTCACAGGCTCGACGCAATTGAGAATTCGTGTCGTTCTTGAGCGGCTCAACCACATCGACATTGAATGCGTTCGGTGCTCGAAGTGCGCTTGATGCGTCTCGAGCTGCACCCTGCGTCAATAGAAAGCTGGCACCGATGAGCAAGATCGGGCCGACGATCAAGATTGCTTTGCGATGCGGGTCCACGATTGAGATTCCATGACGTCGTCGAACTTAATGCGATTGGGAACACACAACTCTAAACCGTAATGTGCGACTCCATGACCTCTTCTTGAGCCGTTTGGCAAAACGACCTAGATTACGTCCGTTGCGATTGCTGAAAGCCATGCGACTGGCAGAGTTGTCCACGCGAAACATGAACGAGGATTGCGAAATTGAGTTGCCGGTTCAGCAAAACTTGAGACGTTTTTTGCAAATACATTTCTTCGCCCACACGCTCGTGCGGTGAGATGTGTTGCTCGGATGAAATCGATTTCAGGAGTCTTCGCAAAGTTGTCGAAGACAAACGGCTCGGCAGATCGCCGAAGACGACACCTCGAGGCGTCGCAATGGATTGCGGCCTCTCGGCAGGACAGCCCCGCTGCCCTGAAAACTGACTAATGGAACGCTTTCATGGACGAGAGCCTTTACACTCGCTTGCGACGTCGCAAACCGACTGTTCCTTGGCGGCAGAATCCGCCTGCTCGACACATTCGCCGACCATTGGAAGCGACTGTGCCTTCGATCCCAATGTCTGACGGAAACCAAGCATCCATGTATCGCCACCTCGGAGCTCATCTCGATCGCATCAATGGCGTGGACGGAACTCGATTCGCGGTTTGGGCACCAAAT
>CAIJTL010001669.1 GCA_903823545.1 uncultured Planctomycetaceae bacterium | reverse complement strand
GCTAGGTATCCGCAGGAGAGATTGATCGTGGTTGCAAGAACGAGCGTGTCGAAAGCTGTGGTTGCGAAGAGTGCTGTGAAACGGAAGCCAGTTGTGGCGCGGAGCAAAGCATTGTCGCTGCGCGCGGTGGCGGTTCATCAAGACATTCAACAGGGCTTGGCGTTTGAGGAATTGGAGGCGTTTCAACAGCAGAGTCAGCTTCCGGTCGCGGCCATTCATCGCATCTTGTTGTTACCTCCGCGAACTTGGCAGCGGCGGAAGAGTGAAGGTCGGTTGAAGGTTTTCGAGTCAGATCGGCTATGGCGGCTCATGCGACTCTTCGGGAAAGCGACGGAGTTGTTTGAAGGGAACGTGTCAGCGGCCTCGGCATGGTTTCAACAGCCGGTCGAAGGACTTGGTGGTTGCTCGCCAATCGAGATGGTGGAAACAGAAGTCGGAGCGCGTGAGGTCGAAGATTTGATTGGCCGATTGGAGCACGGAGTCTTTTCATGACTCGCGATGTCTGGCGGATCATCAAAGCGAAGCACGCGGATGTCGCTTATTCGGGTGAAGGAGCAAGACGTTTCGGAGGGCGTTGGAATAGCCCCGGAATGTCGGTGGTCTATATGGCGGAGTCTCGATCGTTGGCTGCGTTGGAGATGCTCGTGCATCTGAATTCGCAATCGTTGTTGGGAAGCTACGTCATTGGGCGAGCGGTCATTCAAGAGAAGTGGATTGAATCGGTTCGCATAGATTCGCTGCCAGAGAATTGGCGGGAGTTTCCCGCATCACCCGAACTACGAGAAATAGGGGACCGGTGGCTCAAAGCGGGGAAGTCCGTTGTTCTAATGGTTCCAAGCGCCGTGGTTGTGGGGGAATTCAACTATCTGTTGAATCCCAAACATCCAGATTTGCAGAAAACCAGATTTCACGATTTTGAACCGTTTGTTTTCGACAAGCGATTGAAACCATGACACTCGCTACGAGGGACGAGTCTGGGTCATTTTTGTGCAGAAGGATTGTCATGCAACGTCAGCGAAAGATCATGCCCGTCGTTCGGAAGTTCCGCATTGGTGAGGAGCCGAAGGAAATTGAGTTTTGGCTGACGCAGAGTCCGGTAGCTCGTATTGCTGCCGTCGAGGAAATTCGTCGCGAGCATCACGGGTGGGAACATGGAGCTGAGCCAAGACTTCAAAGAGTTTTTTCGATCGTTAAACGCTCATAAGGTCCGGTATCTCGTCGTCGGTGGATTCGCGGTCGCATTGCACGGCCATCCGCGCTACACGAAAGACATCGACGTATGGATTGACTGCTCGACGGCGAATGCCAAACGCATGGTGCGTGCGATGGCTGATTTCGGCTTCGCGTCACTCGGATTGCAGGCGGCTGACTTTCAAGAATTTGGCCAAGTGATTCAGTTGGGCATCGCACCGAATCGGATCGACATTCTGATGTCGCTCAAAGCGGTGAACTTCAGACGTTGCTATCCACAACGTGTGACAGTGGACTTCGACGGAATTGCCGTGAACTTCATCGACGTAGAAAGCTTGAAGATCAACAAACTAGCAACCGGAAGATCTCAAGATCAGGCTGACGTCGAGAATCTAGACGCGCGAAAATCGTTGTGATCGCGCCGCGAAAAATGCAAGCCACTCTGATCCAAAGCGGTGATGACTCACCGCACTCCAAGGGAAAGCATTATGTCAGACGAAAACAAAGCATCGAACTTCATCCCTACTGGCGACGCGACGGCGATTCTGCCCGCTCGGGATTCGAGCATGAAGCCGATTACGGTCATTGGGACCGAGGCGATTCGGAATGGGTTTGATGCGGGGTGCATTGAGCAGGCGTTGAATTCGCGCGGGGCTCCGGGGGTGACTCAGTTAGTGCTGAATCCGGATGCGCACATGGGGTATGGGGC
>CAIJTL010001668.1 GCA_903823545.1 uncultured Planctomycetaceae bacterium | reverse complement strand
GACCTGGTTGCTGATTCGTCTGAAACCACAGAGGAGAGATTCGCATGTTTTTGTTGAGGCCGTTTCGGCTGTTTGCCAAAGCGCTCACGATCGACGCCACGCCACAACAGATGGCGTTAGGGATGTCTTTCGGGATGTTGGTCGGACTGGTTCCGAAAGGGAATCTGCTGGCCGCCGCACTGATGATCATTCTCTGCTCACTGCGGATTAATTTGGCGGTCGGCTTAATGTCGGCCTTTGTGTTTTCGTGGGTCGGAATTTTGCTTGACCCAATCACACATCAGATCGGGGAGTTCCTGCTGAAGTACGAATCGTTGCAGGGATTTTGGACGCAGTTGTACGACATGTCCGTCGTCCCTTGGACGAATTTCAATAATACGATCGTCATGGGAAGTTTTGCTTTGGGACTCGGCCTGTTCGTGCCGGTCTACTTCCTGAGTCGACCATTTTTCGCCGTTACAACGCCGCGACTTTCCGCCTGGGTCAAACGGTTCCGCTTGGTGTCGTTGCTCTGGGGGGGCGAGATCACGGGCAAATTGACGTAGTGCTTCATCTGCCTAACCCCACCGAGACAAGCTCGGTGGGGTTAGGGCCATCACTTGCGTGAAAACTTAAGTACTACTTATCCGCCGGCTTCTGTTCAAGGACGAACTGATGCGTTGGAGCTACATCCTTCCGCGAGTCATTCTGCTCGGTCTGGTTTGGGCGTTTTTCAAATATGGATTTGATCCGCTCGTGCATCGAGGCATGATTTATTCCGGGCAGCGAGCCGCACAGGCAAAGGTCGAGATCAATGGCCTGACCACGACGTTCTTCGCTCCGTCGATCAAGGCCAACGGCGTGCAAGTCGCGAACCGCAAGAAGCCGGGGACGAATCTCGTTGAGTTCACTGACCTGCACGGCAATCTCGAAACCGCGGCTTTGTTGAAGAAGTCGTTCATTGTCGAAGAGGCAACACTCAGCGGGCTACGCTGGGGAACGAAGCGTGCTGATTCCGGTTTACTGCCGGGAGATGAATTGGTTGAGACAGACGACTCACATAGCGAGATGCTCGACAATCTCAAGATGCAACTTCTGGCCAACGGCAAAGACTGGCTGGCTGGTTTGGCTGAACGAGCGAAGCTCGACTTCGATCCGCAGCAATTTGAAACCGTGCGACTCGGACAAGAACTAGAAGCACGCTGGCCGCAGGAATTCGGCGAGTACGAGGCGCAGTTCAAAGCTCTGAAAGCCGAGATTGATCAACTTCGAAAAGCATTGAAGGTGAAGGGCGGCAACGAATTCGAAAAGATTGACCGATATGCTCGCGCGGCTCAGGATGCCGAGCGGATGCTGTATGAATTGGAGCAGATCAAGCCAAAACTTCAGGAAACGATGCAACAGGCGAAGGACGATCTGCAAGCACTCAACGAGGCGAAGTCAAACGACCTCAACAAGCTCAAAGAGAAAGCCAACCTCCTGCAACTTGATCCGAATGAAGTCAGCGAACTGTTGCTCGGCCCGCAATTGACCAATCGACTGGAAACCGCGATCGGTTGGGCCAAGTTCCTGAAAGAGCGAATTCAACTGGCGACAGACGAGCCGAAGCCGGAACGAATGCGCGGCGAGACAATCTTCTTCCGACGCAAACAAGAGTTACCGCTGATGCTGGTACGACTCTTAAACGTCGATGGCGAAGGGGACTTCAACGGCGAGCAACTCGCGTTCAAAGGAGCGATCTCTGGCATCACGACGAACCCGAAGATTCACGGCAAGCCGATCATCGTGCGGCTCGATGGCGTCAGTCTCGACGGAGTCAGCATTGGAAAACCGGGTGACACATCAGCAACTTCACTCGCCGAATCGTCAACATCGCTGGAAGCAAAACTCACAACGGAATCCGCGACGAAGAACTCTGCCAAAGGCGGTGCTGTTGAAAAGCTGACAGTGAACCTCAAAGCGGTCTTCGACTACACGAAAGATGTGCCAGAGCACGAACTCTCCGTCGTCTACAAAGAGCCACAGGGAGCCGAGCAAAACCTCGGTAAGCCTGAATCAATTCAGCTTGCGATGACGAGCCGGGCCACCAATTGCCGCGCGGATTTGAAAATGATCGGCGACGAGTTGTCCGGTGATTTGAATTTTCAACAGGCACTCGACGCTGTCACCGCAAAGCTTGGCACGAAGCCATTCAAAAATGACCAGATCGTTCTGAAGGTTGTTCAAGACGTCGTTTCGAGCGTGAACAAGATTGATGCCCACATGCAGTTATCCGGAACGGCACTCAAGCCGCACTTCAAACTGAAGTCGAGCCTTGGTGCCGATCTTTCTAGCGGTCTCAACACGGCTTTCGCTCGCCAGCTTGAAGATGGGAAACGCAAATTGGTAGTTCGCTTCGATCAAGAAACTACGAAGCAGTCCGCCAAACTCTCGTCGCTTTACAACGAGCAGTTTGAAAAGCTGACCGGCCAACTGGGCCTTAATAAGAGTGAGATTCAGGAGATCGCTCAGAGCTTTGGTCTAAAGATGCCGGGCAAGTTTGACCTCAAGGGAATCGCCGGTGGCCTGCCGATCGACCTCAACAAATCGTTGCAGATTGACCCCAATAACCCGCTGAATCTCAGTGGCCTGACGAAGAATCTGCCCAAGCCGGACTCCAAGTTGCCCTCGTTCGGCCTGAGTGATGATTCAACGCCCCCGCTGACGTTGCCGCCGTTTTTGAACCCGAAACCTGTTCCGAAAGGCGAAGGAACAACTCCAACCAAGCCGAGCAACCCGATTCAACAAGCCAGCGATATCGAAAAAGGTCTCGAAAGCCTCTTCGGCAAAAAGAAGACCAAGAAAGCTTCAACCAAACCCGTTCAACCCGCCGTCGGCGAAAAACCAAAACCGTAAGGCAGCCAGCCTGACCAAAACATTTTCAACGTGCTGATCTCAAAAAGGACATCAACATGACCTCGAACTTCAATCTCTCAGCAAACGACACCGTCGATCGTCGCGACTTCCTCAAATGGTTCGCTCCAGCCACGGCCGGCATCGCCATGTGCTCATGCTTCGGCTGTCGTACGACGCCGATCACGAACCGCCGCCAGTTGCTGCTGATCCCGGAATCTCAAGAACAACAAATGGGCCTGACCGCATTTGAAGAGGTCAAAACGAAAAACAAGCTCTCGACGAACGCCAAATACAAAGAGATTGTTGAACGAGTCGGGCAACGAATCGCCGCCGTTTCGAATCGGAGCGACTATCAGTGGGAGTTCGCGACGATCGCCGATCAAACTCAAAACGCCTTTTGCCTCCCCGGTGGCAAGGTCGCTTTCTATGAAGGGATCTTGCCGATCTGTCAAAACGAAGCGGGAGTCGCGGTTGTCATGTCGCACGAAATCTCGCACGCCCTCGCCCGACACGGTGGCGAGCGCATGAGCCAACAAATGGAAGTGCAAGGTGTCGGCAAGATCGTCCAAGTTGTGGCCAAGAAAGCTGCTCCCGAGAAGGAAGAGGTTTTCATGTCGGTCTACAACGTCGGCTCCAAGTACGGCTTCACGCTTCCCTACAGTCGCACTCACGAATCAGAAGCGGATGAAATGGGAATCCACTTGATGTCTCAAGCCGGCTATGACCCGAGCGAAGCACCCAAGTTTTGGGAACGCTTTGGCGCCAGTCAGAAGGGCCAGAAGCCGCAGGAATTCATGTCGACTCATCCTTCCGACGAACGCCGAGCGGCAGCGTTACGTCAACTTTTGCCAGAGGCGCAAAAAGAGTACGAAGCCGCACCGAACAAATACGGTATCGGCGTGAGCATCGCGTAGTTCTTGGGTAAGAGAATCTTTTGGCATTGGATGACAATCAAGGTCGCGGAAAGTCGATTTGTCGACTTTCCGCGACTTTGGCATTTGGTGGCGCCAATACAGTTCGTTGGCATTAGCGTGCGATGTGCGAGGATCGACAAGGCACCCGCGTGCCAAATCGCTCGTTGTGCTCGATATGTGATGCGCCGAGCCGCTCGTCAGGTGTTTCACGTTGCCGTTGCTTGTGAATCGCGACACAAAACAACGCGAAGGAAAACCAGCTTTTTCGAGTGAGCCAGTGGTTGCGGCTGCGTTTCGTAACTCATACGAGCGCGCAGTTCGAAATTCTTCAGATCGCGGGCACGTGACGTGCATTGAGACGGCTCCAGCTTAATGCGGAGGAGTTGTCATGCATCGCAGATCACGATTTTGGGAACCGCTTGCTCGGCATCGCTTTTTCTTGGCGAGTCTCGCAGTGGTCGCACCTGCCTCCGGATACCTCATCGGTTCAGATCGTGGGTTGCTTTTCGGTGTTGGTGTTTGCCTTTTTTCCGCACTCTGGTTGCTTTGGTCTGGATACGACCGAGCGGTTTGATTGGCTTGATCATTGGATCGAAGTCCCCTTGAAAGGAGTCTGTCATGAGTCGTCGAACATTTCGATTTGTCGAGTTTGTCGCGGTGCTGTTGTCGTCAATTGCATTTGCCAACGCGGACGATGCTGCCCCGACAGTAGTTGCGGAAGCAAAAGCGCTGTCGAAAGCGTTTCACCATGTTGCTGCCGCTGCGGCCCCCAGCATCGTCAGCTTGGAGGTTCGACTGAAACCGGGGATGGGATGGTCGCTGTCTCGCGGCGGAAACAGCAGTTGGGATGAAGCCTCTCCGGACTCAGGTCGATGGCGTCCGCCACAACTTCAGCGACAGTCGCCAATGATTGAACTCGCACGCGCAACTCATGTTGGCTCTGGCTTCTTAATTGACAGTAATGGAAGCATTGTGACTGGGTATCACGTCGTCGAGCACGCCGATGAGGTCCATGTTCGGACTCATGACGGTCACGAGTTTCTCGCAACGACCATACTCACCGACCCACAAAGCGATGTTGCT
>CAIJTL010001667.1 GCA_903823545.1 uncultured Planctomycetaceae bacterium | reverse complement strand
TTCTCCGGAAACAATTCGAGTCAGTTGTGTCGACGGAAGCTTTTGCTTTTTCTTGCCATCGGGATCGGCGATCGACAAGAACTTCAGCGTCTCGTTCCCTTTCCCAAGTAAAGACTCGGTCACTTCGAATTCGGTCAGCGTTTTGCCGTTTGAGAGATGAAGCGTGATCTTCTTTTGGGGAGCGATTGGCGATTCATCACCGGTCAGCGGGACCACGTATTTCGCAAAATCCTCGATTGCAGGAGCCGCTTTCGAGGTTGCACCTTTTGGCTTGGCCTTAGATGTCTGTGAGTAAACAGTTTGCCCTAGCAACAGACCGGACACGGCGGCCAAGACAGTCGCCATCGAAAACCACGAATGAAAATTGAAGCGTCGGTTCATTGAGTGGTGGTTTCCTTACAGTCGAACGCCAAATGGAGCCTTTTCATGTGGTTAGCCATTGCAACGGGCGATTGACGTGATCGCAAGTGCGTTCGTTCGGCTGATTGACACTCGCATGACGCCCCATACAATCGCCCGCTTTCTTCCGGCCAAAATGGGGGGTTTCTCGTGGACGAAGCGATCCGAAAAGCAGAGGTGCTCATCGAGGCATTGGCTTGGATTCGCCGATTCCGGGGGCGACACGTCGTGATCAAGCTCGGCGGGAGCGCGCTCGAAGAACGCGAAGCTGTCCGCAGTTTTTTGACAGATGTCATCTTTTTGCAATCGGTCGGATTGCGGCCAATTTTGGTTCACGGTGGCGGCAAAGACATCGACAAAGCAATGGCTTCCGCAGGTATCACGCCGCGAAAAGTGCAGGGACGGCGATACACCGATGCTGACACTTTGGAAATCGTCGCCAAGGTTTTGGCTGGCGATATTTGTGGTGGCTTGGTGGCGGAAATGCGTCGGCAAGGAGGCAACGCGATCGGGTTGAGCTTTCGATCGCAGAATTGCCTCATCGGAAAGAAGTTGGAATTGCCAGGTGAGGATGGTCTGCCGGTTGACTTGGGGTTTGTTGGCGAGGTTGTTGATATTGATCGAGGATTGCTCGAAGACGTCTGTGCGGCGGGGATCATTCCCGTGATTCCTTCCGTTGCGATGGATTCAACCGGGCAGTTGCTCAACGTCAATGCGGATACTGCTGCTGCGGCAATCGCTCGAATATTGAAGTCCGAGAAACTGATCTTTGTGAGTGACGTGCCTGGAATCTTCCTCGACCGTAAAAATCCTGCGACTCTGCAATCGAATCTGACCGCCGCTCGCTGTCGCGAATTGATCCGCGATGGCATTATCGACGCGGGCATGGTTCCCAAAGTGGACGCTGCACTGGAAGCTCTCGGCGCGGGAGTTGGAAAGGTTCACATCGTTGACGGTCGGATGCCGCACTCGGTGTTGTTGGAAATTTATTCCGACACAGGTGTGGGGACGGAGATCGTGCTTTAATCTGAGTGGGCTTTGTCGTCGCCCCACAGCCCGTTTGTTGGTAGATCATCGGCGAACATTTTGTTTTTGGTTGAAGCTCCTACCCCGACTCTTACTCCGACTCCTACTCGAATATCTTGCCTGAAGAAGATTGAGGCATTTCGAGTAAGAGGTTGAGTGTGAGTAGGAGTAGGAGGATGTAAGAAAAGGGGTTTCCCGTGGATTCGGCAGCGACTCGAAGTAGTTCTCAGACGATTCAGCAGTTCGAGCAGTTCGTGATTCCGAACTACCGCCGCTATCCAATTTCGCTTGTGCGAGGGGAAGGCTCGTATGTCTGGGACGCGGAAGGAAAGCGATACCTCGATCTGTTCCCAGGTTGGGGTTGCAACATTCTCGGCCATTGTCCGCCGCGAGTCGTGAAGGCGATCCAAGACCAGGTCACTCGGCTGATTCACATCCCGAATACGTGGTACACCGAGGCTCAAGGTGACTTCGCCGAAATGCTTTCGACTCGTGGCTTCGGCAAAGCGTTCTTTTGCAACAGCGGTGCGGAAGCGAACGAGGCGGCGATTAAGCTGGCTCGATTGCATGCGCGCGATGGGCGGTACAAGGTCATCAGCTTCGAAAACAGCTTTCACGGTCGGACGTTCGCAACAGTGACGGCGACCGCTCAGCCGAAGTACCACGAAGGACTCGGCCCTTTGCTGGCGGGATTTCGGTACGCTCAGCACAACGACTTGGAATCGGTCGAAAAGTTGCTCGATCGCGAGACCTGCGCGATCCTCATTGAGCCGGTTCAAGGTGAAGGTGGCATCAACATTCCGAGCGACGGATTCTTGCAAGGCCTGCGGAAACTGGCCGACGAAAACGGCTGCTTGCTGATCTTCGATGAAGTTCAAACCTGTATGGGACGAACCGGGACGTGGTTCGGCTATCAGCAATTTGGAGTTCAGCCAGATGTGATGACGCTGGCAAAAGGAGTCGCAGGAGGCGTGGCTGCCGGTGCGATGATGTGCAAGAACGAGCTCGCACCGGACCTGCGCCCTGGCATGCACGCGAGCACTTTCGGTGGTAACCCACTGGCGATGGCGGCAGGCATTGCAACGATTCAAACGATTGAAGAAGACGGATTGCTCGCAAACTGCCAGGCGATGTCCGAACGCTTCCGCACGCACTTGGAAAAACTCAAAGCCGAACTGCCGATCATCACCGAGCTACGTATCAAAGGGATGATGGTCGGTATCGAGTTAAGCATTCCTTCGATCCCGGCCGTTGCGAAGTGCATGGAACGTGGCTTACTCATTAACGCCACTCACGACACG